>JAAHGE010000167.1 GCA_010672635.1 Desertifilum sp. SIO1I2
TGGATTTACCGGGAAATCCCTGGTGTGTGGTGAAGCAACTGCAAGCGCAAGGGGTCGATCCGATGCTGTTTCAAACGGCCCGACGTTTATTTGAAACCGAGGCGCAGGTTCTCTATCGCCTGGGAAAACACGATCGCATCCCTCAATTATTTGCTCATTTCGAGGAACATCAAGAGTTTTACTTGGTGCAGGAATATATTGAGGGCGAGGATTTGGCGCAACAGTTCGCTTCAGGGGTGTGGGATGAGGTGCAGGTGTTGCAGCTATTGGAGGATTTGTTAGAGATTCTCGCGTTCGTTCACGACCAAAATGTGGTTCACCGGGATATTAAACCCTCAAATATTATTCGCCGCCAAGCTGATGGGCGGTTTGTGTTGATTGATTTTGGGGCGGTGAAGCAGTTAAGCGCGTTAGGGGCGACGGTGGCGGGACAAACGTGCAGTACGCTATCGATTGGTTCGCCGGGATATATGCCAAACGAGCAACAGGGGGGAAAACCGCGTTACAGTAGCGATATTTATGCGTTGGGGATGACGGCGATTGAGGCACTAACGGGAATTTGTCCCAATCAGTTACCGGACGATCCTCACACGGGAGAGGTGAGTTGGCGATCGCGCGCTCAAGTCCGACCTCAGTTTGCCGCTATTCTAAATCAGATGGTGCGATCGCACTACAAAGATCGCTACACCACGGTTGAGGAGGTTTTGCAAGATTTACACCGCCTGCAACTGGTTCCGGCGACGAAGTTAACCCAACCAATGACGCCTCCCCCTTCCCCACCGAGTGCTGCCAGCCGTTGGGGACAGGTGGCGTTAATTTTCTGTACGATTGGGGTAACGTTGGGCGTTTCCCAATTATTCGCCTCGGATCGACCGTTACGAGAGGTGCGCGTTGTACCCACCGTTCCGCCGGAAATTGCCTCAATGCCCATTCCCACGATGTCTCCAGGTCCGATGATGGCGGCGAAACCCACTCCCCCGGTTAATCGGACGACGGATTTGTTGATTCAGGGGAATGTGTTGATGGAGTTACAGCGCTACGAGGAGGCGATCGCAGCTTTCGATCAAGCGGTGAAACTTAAGCCCGACTATCCGGAGGCGTGGGTAGACTTGGGAAATGCGCTAATGCAGGTGAAACGCTATCCCGATGCGCTGAATGCCTATGATGAGGCGCTGAAGTTGCAGTTGGACGATCCGCAAACTTGGTACTATCGGGCGGTGGTTCTCAATGCGTTGCAACGCTACGAGGAGGCGCTAGTCGCCCTGACAAAAGCCCGTCAAGCAGGGTATGAGGAGACGGTGGAGGGGTTGGAAGTTCGAGGCGTCGCCCTAACCGCGTTACAACGCTACGAGGAGGCGCTGCTGGTGTATGTGGAGGCGATGAAGTTTACGCCGCGTTCGGCGCAGTTGTGGTACAAACAAGGGTATTTGCTCAATCAGTTGGGGCGTCATGAGGAGGCGCTATCGGCGTTGAATCAAGCGCTGGAGTTGCAAAGCGATCGCGTTGAGGCGTTGATTGAACGGGGAAGGACGTTGGGCGAATTGCAACGCTATGAGGAGGCGCTGGCGACGATTGATAAGGCGCTACCGCTGGCGACGGATTCGGCGACGGGTTGGGGAGAGAGGGGCAATCTTTTGTTAAAGTTGGGACGCTACGATGAGGCGATCGCAGCCCTGAATAAGGCGGTCCAATTGCAAGCCGATTATGGGAAGGCGTGGTTTTCTCAGGGATTGGCGTTGGAGAAGTTACAGCGCTATGAGGAGGCGCTGAAGGCGTTCGATCAAGCGGTAAAGTTACAGCCAGAGGATTCTCAAGCTTGGTATCGCCGGGGGGTGACGTTGGAAAGGTTGCAAAAGGTTGAAGAGGCGATCGCATCTTACGATAAAGCGATTCAAATTTGGCCGGCTAATGCTGAGGCGATTGAAAGCCGTAAATATCTCTTGCAGAGTTTAGGACGAAATGAGTAATGGACGAGCAACGTTTTATTTCCCAGTTGGAGAGTTTTGATCGCACCCCTGATGTTGAGGAGTTTCAGCAGGTGGGCGATCGCGCTTATGCTCGAATTGGACAACTTTTAAATGGGGCGGTTGGCTGTCTAGAAGCGGATGAAATTTTCTGTGAGGTGGGTCAGGGTTCGCCTAAACTGCTAGGAGAGGCTTTGCGCGATCGCCCAGACTGTTTTACCTACAGCGTGCATGATTTTTCTACGATTCCTGATAGCGAGTTGGAGTTAACTCGTTTTTTAGAGTTTTTAGCGAATTTGAATTTAGAGGAACAGGTTTATGTTTGCGACCAAAGTTTTATTGATTTTGCTCTAGAGTTAAGGGAGGTAGAATCGGAAGGTCGGATTGGGGTTCTTTGTCTGAGTGGGGTTAATGATTATCGCTCTTTGTTGATGGGTTTGTTGTTGATTCGCCAGTTTTTGGCAGAACGGGCGCTGATTGTACTTTTAGATGTTGATTCGGAAGTGGGACAGCAAGCTTGCTGGGATTTCATGGCAACTTGTCCGGAAGGTCAAGTGCTGCTAGAAAGTATGGGATTAAGTCATAATTTATTAATAATCGGTTGGAATCAGCAGCGCGAAGAATCTCTGAAATTGTTTGATTTAAAAGACAAGCAAAACAAGCAAGTTATTCGAGATTTAACGAATTTTACACAAATTTATCAGCAGCTTGAGCAAATCTATGAGCAGGCGTTGATACTGCATCAACAAGGACAATTTGAGGCTACCGAAGAGCGATATAAGGAACTACTGATCTGGCGTCCTAATGATGCTAGAATTTGGTCTGATTTAGGTTTTCTGTATTACCAGGCTGGAGATTATCGAGAGGCGTTGTTGACCTTTTGGAAAGGATTGCAAATTGACGATCTAAATGGAGTTTCTTATTATTATTTGGGATTAATTTACGAGCATTTCAAGCAATTCGATCAAGCTATTGCTGCTTTTCAAAAGTCGATTGAATTAACGCCCGATCTCAGTTTGGCATTTGTGGGATTAGCCCAACGATATTTGATAGAAGGGAAAACTCAAGAAGCTTTAAGGGTCTATGAAGAGGGCATTGAGAAGAATTCGGATGATGCTAAACTTTATCATAATTTCGGGCATTTTTGGCTAGAATTAGACAAAATTGACTCTGCCATTCAAGCTTATAAGATTGCTTTAAGTTTAGAGCCAAATTCTGCGGAAATTCGGGAAAGTTTGGATCTGGCTATAGCCCTGAACAATCAATCGCCGGATGCCTATTTAGCTCTAGCAAGGCGATATTATCAGCAACAACGATACTCCAGCGCGATCGCCCCTTATCAACATTACCTGAATCTGACAGAAGGTCGCCCAGAAATTTACTACGAACTCAGCGAAAGTTTAGCGTACGCCCACCAGGGAGAAAGGGCGATCGCCCTGTTAAAAACTGCTGCTCAAAAATTCCCTCAAGATGCCCCAATTCAATTCTCTTTAATCCTTAAGCTGCTGCGAAGTGGAGAAATTCCCCAAGCAATTATTATAGCAGAAAATGCTTCAACTCATTTACCCGAAGATTACACCTTTAAACAACTTAAATATCTGCTCATTCCGCCCTTTTATAATACTCCCGAAGAGATTGACCTTTATCGCCAGCGCTTTCTCACGGGGTTAGATCGCTTAATTGCCGAAACTTGCTTAGAAACCCCTCAGCAACAGCAAAGCGCCTTAGAAGCGACCCAACGCTTTACTAACTTTTATCTTGGCTATCAAGCCTACAATATAGTTGAACCTCAAAAGCGCTACGGACAATTACTTCATCGCATTTTAGCTGCCAACTTTCCCCAATGGACAGTCCCTCTAGAAATGCCCCCCGTTGAGGATAAAATTCGGATTGGCTATGTTTCCCATTATCTGCACGCCTATAGCGGAACTCTGTGGTTAACGGGGTGGTTAAAATATTGCGATCGCACTCAATTTTCCATCCATTGTTACTATACCGGAAATGCCCCCGACTCAATTACCCAAGAATTCCGTAGCTATAGCGATCGATTCTATCACTTTCCCCATAACCTCAGCGCCACTTGCCAGCAAATTCGCAACGATAACCTGCATATTCTCATCTTTCCAGAAGTGGGAATGGACCCACAAACCATGCAAATTGCCGCCCTACGTTTAGCCCCCATTCAATGCGTAGCCTGGGGACATCCCGTTACCACCGGACTTCCTACCCTTGACTACTTCCTATCGAGTCAATTAATGGAACCCGAAAACGCCCAAAGCCACTATAGCGAAACCTTAATTCAACTCCCCAACATTGGCGTTTCCTATCCCAAACCCCAGGATATTCCCCCCTTAACCAAAACGCGATCGCACTTCGATTTACCCGAAGACGCCGTTTTGTATTTCTGCTGCCAAGCCCCTTATAAATACTTACCGCAATACGACCGCATTTTTCCTCAAATTGCTCTCAAAGTTCCCCAGGCAAAGTTCCTCTTTTTGCGCGGAACCCAACTCAAACCCAGGTTAGCCAAAGCCTTTGCAGAATTTGGCTTAAATAGCGAAGACTACTGCTTGCATCGCCAGATCCCCGATCGCAGCGATTACTTGATGTTAAATCTTCTGTGCGATATTTTTCTCGATACTTTAACTTGGTCGGGTGGGAATACTAGCTTAGAAGCGATCGCTTGCAATTTACCCATTGTCACCTGTCCGGGAGAATTTATGCGCGGTCGTCATGCCGATAGCTTCTTAAAGATGATTGACATTACCGATACGATTGCTCAAAATGAGGCAGAATACATAGAAATTGCAGTCCGCCTAGGACTCAATCCCCAGTGGCGGCAAGACCTAAGAGAACACCTGAAACAAAACCACGATCTCCTGTTTGAAGATCGCGCCTGTGTCACCGCTTTAGAATCGTTCTTTCAACAAGCGGTACAGCAAAAAACCGCTTCAAACTAGCACCCCCTTCGCCTCAGCGCGATCGCCCAAACTCAAACCTTATAATCAACTTAACTTATCCCCGTTTTCAGGTTGGATGTTCTCTAGCTATGTTGACTCAGCCCAAACCGCAAAACCTCAACTGGAAAGCCATCATCAAAGAATTTGAACGTCACGTCGGGACCAAAGGCGTCGTTCAGCGTCGAGAAGAACTGCTAACCTACGAATGCGATGGGTTAACCAGCTATCGCCAGCGCCCAAAACTGGTAGTTTTACCGCGAACCACCGCCGAAGTTTCCGAAGTCATCAAAATTTGCGATCGCTATTCCTTACCCTGGGTAGCCAGAGGCGCAGGAACCGGACTTTCCGGCGGCGCATTACCCACCGAAGACTGCATTTTAATCGTCACCGCCTTAATGCGGAAAATCCTCAAAATTGACCTCGAAAATCAGCAAGTCGTCGTTCAAAGCGCCGTCATCAACAACTGGGTAACGCAAGCCGTCAGCGGGGCTGGATTTTATTATGCCCCCGATCCTTCCAGTCAAATTATCTGCTCCATTGGCGGCAACGTCGCTGAAAACTCCGGCGGCGTTCACTGTCTCAAATACGGCGTCACCACCAACCATGTTTTAGGCTTAAAACTGGTTCTCCCCGATGGTGCCATCGTCGATGTCGGCGGCGAAGTTCCCGAAACCCCCGGTTATGACCTCACCGGCTTATTTGTCGGTTCCGAAGGCACCCTGGGAATTGCCACCGAAATCGCCCTAAGAATCCTCAAAACCCCCGAAGCCATTCAAGTCCTCTTGGCAGATTTTACCAGCGTAGAAGCCGCAGGAGCCGCCGTTTCTGACATCATTGGCGCGGGGATTGTCCCGGCGGGAATGGAAATGATGGATAACTTCAGCATCAACGCTGTAGAAGATGTTGTCGCTACCCAGTGCTATCCCCGCGACGCTACCGCTATTCTTTTGGTTGAAATTGATGGCCTAGCCGTTGAAGTTACCAAAAACGCCGAACGGATCGCCACCCTATGCCGACAAAACGGCGCGCGTAATATTACCATTGCCACAGAACCCGCCGAACGCCTGAAACTCTGGAAAGGACGCAAAGCAGCTTTTGCGGCAATGGGCAAACTCAGCCCAGACTACTACGTTCAAGATGGCGTCATTCCCCGCACGCAACTTCCCTACGTTCTCCAAGAGATTGAAAAACTCAGCCAAAAATACGGCTATGCGGTGGCGAATGTGTTCCACGCCGGGGATGGCAACCTGCATCCCCTAATTTTATATAACAACTCGGTTCCCGGTGCCTTAGAAACTGTAGAAACCTTGGGAGGAGAGATTCTTAAACTCTGCGTTCGAGTTGGCGGTAGTATTTCGGGAGAACATGGCATTGGGGCGGATAAACGCTGTTATATGAGCGAAATGTTCTCTGAAACGGACTTAGAAACCATGCAATGGGTCAGAAAAGCCTTCGATCCGCAAGGTTTGGCAAACCCTGGCAAAATCTTTCCCTCACCGCGAACCTGTGGCGAAGCCGCCAGTTCCAAAACCCTAGAACGCTATCCCGGCGTTGACCAATTCTAGGGGATGAAACCTTCAATTTTCTTCTCCCGTGCCGCCATGTTCAAGCCACAGCAATTGTTTCCTCTTTGGCAGCGTTTTTTGCAAAAAGGGTGGCGTCCGCGCCATCTGGTGGTGCTACTCACGATTAGCAGTACCACGATCGCAATTTCAACAGGGGCTTATATTAGCTATCGGGTTGTTCGGGGTTTAATTTTAGAGAATCTCGAACAGAATGCCCTGTTGAAGGTACAGCGCGAACGGGATAATATCGATCGCTGGTTGGCGGTTCGCAAGGCCGAAGTGACGGCCCTCAGTTACAATCCGTTAGTGCGATCGCTCGATTGGGATTTAGCAGAACCCTTCTTATTATCGGAAGCACAACGCCTTTCAGAATTTTTCGTCTTGGCAATGGTGGACGGTAATGGGTTCGTGAGTACCACCAATGGCAGTCGCAATGAAACCAATGTAATCGCCCGCAAGCATTTCCAACGGGCAATGGCAGGGGAAATCTATGTTTCTGACCCCCTCATGGGTAAGGCTTCTAAGGTAGCTCAGGTGATTATTGCTGCCCCCATTTATCCCCTCAATGAGACAAATGGGCGTCCGGTTGGCGAGATGTTTGGCGGGTTGCAGGTCAACCGGATCGTACAAGCCGCGCAAAGCTTGGAATATGGAGAGGGGAGTTACGCTTTTGCCCTCAATTCAGAAGGTCGCCCCATTGTCCATCCCGATCCAGCACGGATGGGGACTTTAGAAAAACCCGCCCCTAGCTTTCTGGAAGCGAGAGATTCAACCCTGCGCCAAGTTGCGGTGCAGATGGTCAACCGCCAAACCAATCTTGAATTGGTCAGGCTAGAGGGCGAGTGGGTTTATGTGGCTTATTTGCCCATACATGAGGCGAACTGGTCGATGGCTTTGGTCATCCCGCGCGGTAATTTGGAACGGGGACTGCACGCTTTAAATATTCTGGCGAGTGGGGTGGGGGTATTTTTGGCGATCGCGATTTTCGCGGTTTTTCGTCAACTGCTGTTTGCTGAAAACCTGCGGGCTAGAGTCGCCCAAGAAGCACTTCTCAATCGCTTGATTCAACGGATTCGCGCCTCTTTGGATCTCGATGAAATTTTGCAGGTGACGGTCGAAGAAATTGGTCGCTTGTTGGATTTGCAGCGGGTGGTTTTTGCCCTCGTGGATGCCCCTTCGCAAACCCTGGCGATCCGTCGCGAATATACTCAAGGGGTACCGTCGGCGATCGGTCAATTTTATTTCAATGCCCATTTAGCACAACAGCTACAGCACCAAGAAACGGTTTACCTGAAAGGGGTTGAGGAAACGCCGTTCGATTTAGAATTGTTGGCTGAGTCTTATTTGGCTTTGCCCATTGTTGCCCCAACGGAGTTGCAAGGCGGTTTTTTGATTGGGATTTGCGGCCAACCCTGGCAACCTCTAGCTGCCGAGCGAGAACTGCTTCAGGTGTTGGCGGATCAGTTGGCGATCGCGATTAATCAAGCCCATCTTTACAGCCAAACTCGCGAACAGGTACAACTCCTCAATGAAACTCTAGAAGATTTGAAAACCACTCAATCCCAACTCGTCCAAAGCGAGAAAATGTCGAGTGTGGGGCAAATGGTGGCGGGGGTAGCCCACGAAATCAATAACCCGGTTAATTTTATCTATGGGAATTTGCCCCACGCTAGCCAGCACGTTGACGATTTACTGCATTTGATCGATCTGTATAAAGCGGCGTTGGTTTCTCCTACGGCGGAAATTGAGGCGTTTGAAGAGGAGATTGAACTGGAGTTTGTCACTCAAGATTTGGTGCAAATCCTCACCTCGATGCGAATGGGGGCCGAACGCATTCGGCAAATAGTCCTCTCGCTTCGCAATTTCTCCCGTTTGGATGAAGGGGAGAAAAAACCAGTCGATCTCCATGAAGGGATTGATAATACTCTGTTGTTATTGCAACATCGCCTGAAAAATCGCGTTCAGGTGATTAAAGACTATGGATCGCTACCGCTGATTGATTGCTTTCCGGGACAAATTAATCAGGTGTTTATGAATTTGCTGAGTAATGCAGTGGATGCATTAGAAGAGAGTTATACCCAGTTAGAGATGGAGAATGGAACAGATCCAAATGCTCTAGAAAATCCGACGATTTGGATTCGGACTCAGCAAGTTGACGAACGCCATGTAACGATCGCGATCGCTGATAATGGCCCTGGAATTCCCCTGGCGATTCAAAGTAAGATTTTCGATCCTTTCTTTACCACCAAACCTGTTGGTAAAGGAACGGGTTTAGGACTTGCCATTAGTTACCAACTCCTCGTGGAAGGACATGGAGGGAGCCGGCTTTCGCCGTGGTCGCCGCCTGGCTGTTCTCGGAATGGCGCAAGGGCACCGGCTTTCCCGGTTGGGCGATCTCTACCGTGCTGGTCGGCATCGTGGTCGGCATTCTGCTCCTGCAGCCCGA
>JAAHGE010000168.1 GCA_010672635.1 Desertifilum sp. SIO1I2
AAACATTAGAAATGAAAAAACTAAAAACAATATAAAAATTTTTAAAAAACCCAGAAAAAGAAATAAAATAAAACACAAACTGGAATTATTTGCACGTCTAATAACCCGGAGATGAACCCGTGCATTACGAAATTCGCTACAAACCTGCTTTTGCAGCTATTTTTATTACTTTAAGTCCTGGCGAATCCATTACCGCAGAAGCTGGCGCAATGACGAGTATGGATGGCCGCCTGACGATGAGAACTCGCTTTTCAGGAGGATTTTTACCCGGTTTGCTGAAAAAGTTCTTTGGGGGAGAATCGCTTTTTGTCAATACGTTCATTAATCAAACGCAACAACCTTTAACGTTAGTGCTTACGCAGTCTACCATTGGCGATATCGCTTGCGAAGAACTGCGCGGGCGCGAGTTATGCTTTGAACCGGGTGCTTATATTGCTCATGCTGGACAAACTCATTTAGGGGTAAAATGGGCCGGGTTTAAGAGTTGGTTCGCTAGAGAGGGATTATTTAAGTTGCAAGTGAAAGGGAACGGACTCGTCTTTTTTGGGGCTTATGGCGGGATTACTAAATATCGCGTCAACGGTGAGTTTATAGTCGATACGGGTCATTTAGTCGCCTACGAACCGACGATTAAGATGAACCTAGGATTAGCTGGAGGATTAGTCGGTTCGATGACTTCAGGCGAAGGCTTTATTAATCGACTTACGGGGAATGGAAATATTTATCTGCAATCTCGCAGTATTGATGGATTAGTCAAATATCTCAGACCTAAGTTTCGTTAATTTCTGTGTCTTACTTGACTCTTAGATTCACATCCACTGACTTAAGGTTAGCCCAATGGAGATTAAACTTTTACATCAGCCTGATAGTGCGATCGCCCATGTCATCTTAAATGCTGGTGAGGAAATTGTAGCAGAAGCTGGCAGCATGATTGCCATGAGCGGCTATATTAACACCAGTACAACGTTAAGAAAGGGAAAAGGCGGCGGAGTTCTCGGCGGCTTAAAGCGAATGCTAGCCGGAGAATCTCTGTTTTTGAGTGTTTTTCGGTCGCCAACCAATGGTGGAGAAATTTTTCTATCCCCTCATCTGATGGGTGATTTACTGATTTATGAGATGAAGGGTAAAGAATTAGTAGTTCAAGCAACTTCTTATCTAGCCAGTGCTTCTAGCGTAGATATTGATTTAGGCTTTCAAGGATTTAAATCTTTCTTTTCAGGAGAAGCCATTTTTTGGTTAAGTATCAGCGGACATGGCCCGGTGATTCTAGCTTCCTTTGGAGGTATTTATGACATTGATGTCGCTGGAGAATATATTGTTGATACGGGTCATATTGTTGCGTTTGAAAAAAGCCTAGATTTTGAGATTGCTAAGGCGGGAAGCAGTTTGATTGGAGCATTTTTGGGTGGAGAAGGCTTAGTTTGTCGTTTCAAAGGTAAAGGGAAAGTCTATTGTCAAACGCATAATCCTGGAGCGTTTGGCTCTCGAATTGGCTCTCAACTTCCGGCTCGCTAATCTTCTAAAATAGGGTTAAAATCATGACTGAAATTGCTTATAAAATTGAGCATTCACCTGCCTATGCTTCTTTGATTGTTTCTTTGCAAGCCAATCAATCAATCTTGGTTGAATCGGGTGCAATGGCTGCAATGGATAGTTGCATTAAAATGAAGTCTGGCATTCGCGGAGGACTGGGTAAAGGAATTGGTAGAATGCTGAGTGGTGAATCTTTGTTTATTAGCGAATTTACGGCTCAAGAAAAACCTGGCAAAATCTATATTTCACCGGGGGTACCTGGGGATGTTCAGCATTATTATCTAGATGGCAGCAAGACCTTAATGGTACAATCATCTGGCTTTGTGGCAGCAAGCCCAAGTGTTGAAATCAATACTCAGTTTCAAGGTTTTAAGGGCTTTTTTAGCGGCGAATCTATTTTTCTAATTCAAGCTAAAGGTCAAGGAGATTTTTGGTTTAGTTCCTATGGGGGGATTATTGAAATTCCCGTAGCTGGCGATTATGTGGTAGATACGGGATATATTGTGGCTTTTGAGGATACGCTGAATTATAATGTAGAGACGATTGGCGGCTTATCTTTTCGTGGCTTAAAGACAGGAATTTTAGGAGGAGAAGGTTTTGTCTGTCGATTTCGCGGACAAGGACGACTTTGGATACAATCGAGAAACTTATATCCGTTATTAAATTTTCTCCATCCTTTTCGTCCCACCAAAAGTAATTAAATAGGACTTCGCCAATGCCACCCCCGGACTACTCTTCTGAAGATCGCAATCCTCCGGTTAGTAATCGCGATTTATTGATTTTATTAGGTTTATTCCTCAGCGTAGTTGTTGGGGTGGTTTGGTTATTGGGGATCTTGGTAAATAACTTGGTTTGGTTCATTCCCACCCATGTTGAAAAAACGCTTGGTAGCCTAATTGTCCCAGCTTACGAGCGTTTGGCTCAACCCACCCCGGCGCAAGATGTACTGAATCAACTTTTAGAGCGTTTAGAACAGCAACTTCCTGAAGAACAGCGCCAAGAACGCGATTATCGGGTTCTCTATGTTCCCGATCGAACGGTAAATGCTTTGGCAATTCCTGGGGATGTGATTATTCTTTATCAAGGGTTGGTGGCTCAAGCAGAATCGGAAAATGAGCTAGCAATGGTGTTAGGTCATGAATTGGGTCATTTTGCTCATCGCGATCATTTGCGAAGTTTGGGAAGAGAGATTTTATTTCGGGCGATCGCAGCCACGTTTTTAGGAGATTTAGGCGCGTTACAATCGATAGCGGTTTCTGGGGTTTCGGCGATTTCGCGATCGCACTACTCCCAATCTCAAGAACTTCAAGCCGATGAAATGGGGTTAACCCTGTTAAATGCGGTTTATGGTCATGTGGGAGGCGCGACAGATTTCTTTAGCCGCCTGCGCCAAGAACGGGGTTCGGGAATTGCTTTCTTATCTACTCACCCTTCTCCAGGAAATCGCGCGAACAAGTTGGAACGCTTAATTCAAGAACGCGGTTATTCTGTAGCAAAAACAAACCCCTTACCGTCAAGTTTAGTCAATTAAAGATTGCCTGTAGGGTCAGACCCCTATAGGAAAATTAGGGAGAAAGCGAGAGAATCGTTAATAATTCATAAACTCGTAGCGATTTGTTTAATCAAATCGTTACACCAGTCGTAATGCGAACGATCAAAACGCAGTCAATAGGGCTAGGTGCAGGTCTGGTTGGAGTCGCGATCGCAACTAGCGTATTTCAAGTCCGATTGCCATTTTTGCAACCCCCCTTAATTGCTGACTCCTCTCCCCATCCATCCCATTGTCTGACCCTAGTTGCCGCCCTCAAGCCGCCGTTAAATGTTCGTTCTCAACCTTTTGTTGCGCCCAATAACATTATTGGTAGGCTCGATACGGGGATGCAAGTTTCAGTGGAAAAGCAGGAGGGAAACTGGCTGCTGCTGAATGCACCCGTTCAGGGTTGGATTTATCAAAAATCTACGGCTACGAGTTGTTCGGACTCTCAAAAAGTCTTGGTGGCGATTCCTCAAGCGAGCGATCGCAGCGCGCCGATTGATTCCGGGCCTGGGATATTGGCGATCGCCATTGAGCAGTATCATTTAGGTCATATCGATGCGGCGATCGCGCTAGTTCAGTCCATTTCGGCCCAGAGTACAGCCTATGAAGAGGCAAAATTAGCGTTAGTTCAGTGGCCGCAAAAGTGGCAAATCGCCCAAGATCAATTTTATTCGGCTCAACACGCCATTCGCGAGGGTCGCTGGCAAGATGTTTTAGATCGAGTAGAATCTTATCCCGATATTCGGTTTTGGCGAGAACGGTTAACCCCGGTTGTCCGAGAAGCGATTAAACAGCAACAACGAAGCTATCAGGCAAATACAGTGCAGGCGCAACAATTATCCCCCAAATGAGCGTAACCCCAAACGCGATCGCGATCGGGGTTATCTTCTATAAAACGAGCACGGAGGGATTTGAACCCCCGACACCCAGAACCGGAATCTGGTGCTCTATCCACTGAGCTACGTGCCCTCAGACTAAGCTAGTATAGCACTTCTTTGGGCGAATCCGGTAGCCTCAGTCGGTGAATTAACGTAGGGTAAACTCCGTTCCCCGGTAGCAGCCTTGGAAAGAAGTTACATTACGTCCAGTCATTGCTTGTAGTTGCGTCACCATTGGAGCATTTGTCAAATTGCCATCCCAGTTATGAGGAAACTCGCCAAAAGAGTTTCCTGTTCCTTCATAGCTGTACTCTTCAACCGGTATATTTTCTGCACCTACGATGTTTTGATCGTGATAGCCATTGAGAATAATTTTTTCAATTTGCACGTTAGGTGCTAGGTTAAGCTGCCATTCTACAGGCTCGTAGGAAGAAAAAGCAAGAATCATCGGTCGGTTTTGCCGTTCAACGTTCACCTGTACCACTCCCGTTTGGCGGTTATTCGCACTATGATCGGAACGCGCTTCATAAACAGCCAACACATTTAACTCTGAGGCACCATTCGTCTGTGCAATAAATTGTGTTAGATCGCCTGAACCGCCAGCGCCGCAGGTTCCGGCGGGAATCATAGCCGGTGCCGTTCCAGGTTTGTTTGATAAAATCGGTTCTGATGGCGGCGTGACAGACTGAGGCGCGGGTTTAAAGGTAGACCAACTGACGAACCCCAAAGCCGCGATCGCGCTAGCCGTTGCGCCGATAATTGCTGCATTCACCAGATGGCGAATGGTTGGAGATTGAGGTTTTGCCAGCGTGGAGGGAGAATCTAAGCTGGCTAATAGCGCTAAACCTTCCGGTTGTTCCAGCAAGCTTTGAATAATCGATCCTTCGCCGACGTAGAGGTTGCGCGTGGTGCGATCGAGTAACAGCCAATGGCGATCGCGCCGATCGAGCTGGTATTCTGCTAGCTGGGGTTGCATTTGGCTATGACCCAGAAAAACTTGCCAAGCTGCATTAGAGGCGCTACCAATTTGCTTGTCATCCTGGTAAACCAACTGCTCAACATCGGGTTCCCAATGCCAAGAAACCCAGCGACGATTACCAGAATAGCCCAAAGATTTCTCGAATTGGGGCGGCGCACTCAACTCAAGGCGATGGATAGACTGAGACATCAAACACTTGCTCCTAGGGGGGATGCTAATACGTTTTAGGTTAACTTAGCTTTTCTCATGCAGCCAAGATCCCTATCGTTCGTATTTCCTCTTTTCGGTCCCTTTGCGTTCAAACGGGACAACCCCAGATTTGTTTAATTCTTTTCAAACCTAGCGCTAGAGTCAAGGATTGAGCCAACCTCCAGCGAATTTTTAGGCGATCGCCCCTTCAAAATGGCTCAATCTCTCTCATTTTTAACTCAAAATCCAATTAATGAGTCACAATTTCTACATTTTGCCGGAAAGCAATTAAGGCGTGCTTACCTTGATAATCTTGTATAGACAAAAGAATAGAATCGGATACTTCTTGAGAAACAATTGTTTTGACTTCAATATTGGTATTGTAACCTGCCATATCTCCCATACGCCTACCGTGGCTACCTTCCCCTTGGACTTGATTAATCGTATAGCCGCTAACATCGTAGCTTTTTAACAAACTGACAATGTTGTCTTTGAGGACGGTTTCCCCAATGATGGTCAGTAAAATAGCAGGTTGAACCGAGAGGGTTTCAGAGGACATAAAAAACTCTACTTTCTTAGGATTAATGGAAGGGGAGTGATTGAGATCGATTTGTTGTTGATCGTCGCTTGTCAACGCTTCCTTACTTTCATAATACCGTGAGTTCTGTACCATTCAATTTCGATCGCTTATTAGCAATCTCTTAAGATTACTGAGTCTGTAATGGTATCAAAAAGCTCGATTTACTTTGTCCCTGATGAAGCATTCTGATATCGAGAGAGGGATCGCTTCGCGAATCGCACTCATCACTCAACGCTTGCCATATTACCCCTAAGCCCACAAAAAGTAAGGATGGAGATTAATCTCCATCCTTAACTCCTTACCCCAACGCAGATTGAGTTTGTAACTCTAGCGCCAAATTCACTTGCGTCATCCGGCGCTGTTGATCGTGGCGGATGCTATCGTAGGTATTCCCTAAACCCGGTGCATCCCAGCGGTTGCGTTGCATATCCCAATAAGACCAAATGCGGGCCTCTAGGATCTGTTCGTCCGGATCGCTGACAAGTTGTTTCATCTGCGCCAGTCGGTCAATGTAACCGCCTGCATATAACCCGGCGGCGGGACTTTGGTTAGCTAGATCCAAACCATTAACCAATTCGGCTTGATTTAACTCTAAACCCACGGCTTGGGCTTGGGCTAGCAATTCATCGTGGAACCCTTGCAGGCGACGCAACTGCAAGTCGTCCGCCTTTTCGGGAAGTCCCTTTTCGGCTGCAATTTCTCGCTTGAGGGAACTGCTGCTAACGCTGGCGACGGCGTAGGTATCGCAGGGGGGTAGATGTTGGTAACTAAACGTCCCAAAATTATCTACCCCATTCCCCGGATCGACATGCCAATAATAGGCAGGGTTTTTGGTTCCGTTGGGTTGGCGAGTTCCTTCAGCCGCGCCAATGGCAATGGCTAAAGGCGAGTCTGAGGCTTGTTCCCACCAGCTTTGCGGGATAATTTCCGATACGCTAGGGAGAGATAGCGCTTGTGGCGGATCTTCCGTTAGCGGTTCCTCTGCTGGAACGGGGGTGGGTTCCGGCGCAACTTCAAAACTCAACGCCAGATCCTTAGCCGTGGGTTCATCCAGGATCGGAACTGAGAAATCTAGTCCAATAAAGGGTTCAACCGCTACGGCTACGGGTTCAAGTGCTGTTGCTACCTCAGCCACGGCTTCCGGTTCTACTTCCACAACCGCTTCTACTGCGACTGTGGGGTTTAGCAGAGGTGGGTTTTCCACCATTTGGAAGTAGGCTTCGACCAAGGGTAGGGTAACAGTGCGATCGCTAATCCGATTTTCTGGATAAAATTCCAGATACGGACGCCGACCGATTTCCAAGTGAACGTGCGGCCCGGTAGAATTGCCCGTACTCCCTTGAATTCCCAAGGATTGACCGAGGGTGACGTGCTGACCAATGGTGACTGCGATCGCCTCCAAGTGTCCTATAAAATAGGCATACCCAGACTCTTCGCACAGCACTTCCACGCGGTTGCCATATCCCCACGGACTGTACTTGGTATAAGTGACAGTTCCAGTACAAGGGGAAGGAATTTCCACATCATCTCGGTCGTTACGCAATAAGGTGAAGTCGTAACTTCCTGGGGGAGTCTCATCAATGAGATAAGGAGTAGCCACTTCTAAAGGTGCAAATGCCATTTCTGGCGGCCCTCTCTCCTCTAATGTCACATAGGGATCTTCTGAGTTTGGAAGTTCCACTTCGCTTTCTAGGGGAAGCAATGCAACGGTTTCAGAGGGTTCGAGAACGCCAAAGTTTAAACCGAAACTATCGGCTTTGGCTGAGTTTTGCATTTGAGTGACGAGAACTAAAGAAAACAGTAAGGTTAGCGTACTTTGGGTAGAATACTTCAACAGTAAAACCAAGTAACGCAAAACAAACAACGAAATCCGTTTCATTTCACACCTCCTTTGGGTGAATTCGGATGAGTAAGTTCAGGGTTTTAACCCTTGGGTTAATTTTCAGAGAGGACAGAAGCGATTATTTGGGTTGAAGGCGAGACATAAATCCATTGCGGACGTTCGTTGCTACTGCGCCGAAAGGTCAGCAAGGAAAGATGCAATAGTCCATCCGTTTTACCAATGGTTTCCCCCGCTTTAAGGTCTCCAGAATTTCGTTCTTTTAAGCCGCACAGCTTGAGAAGATATCCCGGTTGCTGCGGGGTGGAATAGAGAACGCAATCGGAGGTATTTTTAACCAGAGAAGTCTCGGTTGCTAAAACAAAGTTGCCTTCAACTTCACCCCCTAGAGGAGCGACAATATTTCCTCGGTATTCTAGGGAAATGTCACCTAAACCACCGACAACGGGATATCCGGCAATTTTTTGACCGCTATGATTTTCCCAAATCTCTTTGATATCGATTTGTTTGAGGTTGGGACGGAAGGTTTTGGAGGTAGAAAACGGCCAAAATCCTCCGGTTTGACTTGATTCTAGACCATAGCCTAAATAGCGATCGCTCTCGTACGCGATAATTAATCGACCTTTATCGTCAGTTTGATAGGCTTCTCGCTCGGTAATTACTCCCGAACGGATCGAAGTTTTGGGTAAAATACAATAAGGCGAGCCTAAAGCTTGACGAATACTTGCTTTTTCGACGCCTTCTTTGCCTTGCAATTGGCTAATTTGCGAAGGAGTAACAGCGGCATCTTCTTTGACTATTTGCTGACAAACAGATTCAGAAATTACCGGAACTCTAGAGACTTGATTTCGCAATAGAATAAATGCAAAGGCAAAACTCAGACAGGTTAAACTCGCTAGGGAAATTAAGCTAGCGTGTTTTTTAGTGACTTTAAGAGTTTGAGCCAACACCATTCATGACCTCCTTGATTTAGGTTAATTTAATAGGCAAAACCTCTTGAATTCAAACGAATAGGGTTAACTAGACAGAACTTAAGCGCTTGAGACTTATAGCAATTCTCAATCAAATCCGAATCTCCTCTAATTCCCATCGTTTTAGGATAGTTAGGGGGATTCAAGATGATCTGAAAATGAGCTAGAGTATTGTTTTAATCAGACAATTCCCTAAGCTGGCATATTCAACGTATCCGCATAAGTTTTATCCAAGAAAGAAGGGCTGAAGTGTAAGAAATTGCCACCAATGGGTATTTCTCAGGTTTAAACATTCCTTCTAAGATCGGTCAGTTTTTCAAGATTCAATGAAGGGGAAGCAATTCTTCGTTCATTGGAACCTCTGTCAATTGACTTCTTTATCAACATTGTAGCGGTTTGAGCAGGATTAGACCAGGA
>JAAHGE010000169.1 GCA_010672635.1 Desertifilum sp. SIO1I2
TTCTCAGAACAGCAACCTGAATCTCCTTCAGCGAGTATTGAAGCAGATAATTCCACTCCAGATGCTCAAGAGAGCGATTTCCCTGAGTATCCTGCATTTGAAGTTCCGCCTGCAATTCCCGCCTCAGAGTTTGTCACTCGGATTGAAACCTTTACGGCTTCTTTAAGTAATCCTGAAGTGGCTTCTGCTGTAGGAACTCAAGCGGATGTCATTGCGTTAACGACACGCTTAGAACGCCTTACTCAAACCCTGAGTCGTCAGGAAACGGTGAGTTTTGAGAATGCGATCGCAATTAACAACCTCCTAAACCGGGTGGAAATGCTCAGTTATCCTCCCACACCTCTCCCGGTTACACTCGTTCCCCCAACAAACTTCAACTTTGCTTTAGCATCCCAACCCTTAGTAGGAATCATCGATACAGGCTTCAGCGGAAATAACCCTGATATCGACTATTCGCGAGTTACATTAGGAAGCGACTGGGTTGATAACGATAGTAACCCCTTACTCCAACCTGGTGAAGGTTCCGAACATGGAACCCACATCCTCGGTATTATTGGCGCAACCCAAGATAACGGTTTGGGAATTGACGGCATTAACGACCAAGCCCCATTATGGTTAGGACGGGCGATTGGTTCTGGAAAATGGGCAGATTCTTTAGTGGAGTTTGTGAATGCGGCTCAAGAATCTGGACAGCCCAATGCGGTAGTTAATCTAAGTTTAGACTTAACGCAGATTAACCCCGATGGTAGCGTCACCACCCGCTACGAGTTTACGCCTTACGAACGCGCCGCGATTGAATATGCACGCCAGCACAATGTCTTAATTGTGGTTGCATCCGGGAATGATGGTGGGGTAATGTCTGCACTGGGACAAGCCTCCCAAGAGTTTGACAATATTATCACAGTAGGTGCAGCCGAACGGGTCAATGATGCGATCGCTCTTTCTAAAGCTTATGACCGCACAGACTATTCCAGCTACGGTTACGGTTTAGATATTCTCGCCCCAGGTGGTAGTATTGACAACCCTGAGTTATCCCTAACGGGCGATGGTTTAGGGACAATGGCGGGAAGTTCGGTAGCGACTGCCAAAGTTACGGGTGCAGTGTCCCAAGTGTGGGCGGCTAACCCCAGTTTAAGCTATCGCCAAGTGATTGAGATTATCAAGAATACGGCAACTGACCTCAAGGAGACTGGTTGGGATCTAGAGTCAGGTGCAGGGTTGCTCAATATGGTGGCGGCGGTGCATTTGGCGAAGGTAACGAAACCTGAAGAGTATGAGGTAAGGTCAACTCTTTTTCCTGAGACTTGGAGTGGCGAAGGTTTAGTCATACCTAATGAGCGGGAGGCTAACTTTAACTATCCAATTACGCGTGAAAGTTTTACGGGTTGGGTTGGACCCAGTATTGGCGTTAACCTCCGTCATAGTCCTAACTTTGGCGATCGCGGTCCTTTAAATGAACCTTATCGCAAGACACTTTCTTTTGATGCGTGGACTTGGGGTGAAGTCGGTCAGGATCTTTGGTACGGTAACAATGACGCTTTATGGTACCGCGTAGCAGGAACAAACTATTGGGTTCCTAGCGCATACATTGCAGGTTATCCACCTAGTCGTCCTAGTCTACTACCTCCTATTAATTCACCCGCACCAACCCCCGCACCAGTTCCCACACCAACGCCCACACCAATTCCCACGCCAATTCCCACGCCAGCACCTATTCCTCAAGTTCCAATTAATGCTAATTCACCGAATTACCGTAGTGGCCCCGTAAACCCATTTGCATATAACTGGATCGGTCAATGTACTTGGTATACATACGGACGAATGCTGGAGACTGGATTATTACCAGCAGCTATCAAGAATAATGCTTTGTTCCGAGGTAATGCTGGGACGTGGAAGCGAGATGCTGAAAGGGTAGGTTTACCTGTCACCTCTACACCGACTCCGGGGGCGCGAGGAATAGTAGTTTGGCCACCAAATGTTAAGGGGGCTGGAAGTGTAGGACACGTTGCCTTTTTAGAGGAAGTCTATCCTGATGGTCGTATCCGCATCACTGAAGCAAACTGGCCAACAGGTAGTTGGATCAAAGAGCGTATTTTAACTCCGGCTCAATATGCTGGAGTGTCATTTGTTCGGTTGGAAAATGCTCAAACGAATAACTATTACGCACCACCAGGAACACCAGGGCAAAGTCGGCAATATATTGTGCGTGCTGGTGATACACTCTCTGGAATTGCTCAACGCGAGTTAGGCAACGCTAACCGTTGGCGCGAGATTATGAAAACGCCCAATGGAGGAACCTTTACAGAAGCAGAAGCACTGCTTCTACAGGTAGGTCAGTCTGTTTATCTGCCAGTTACCCGGCAAGTTGGTTCAGGACTTCCTGTAACTACACCCCCCCCAAGTAACCCTACACCAGGCACGAATAGTGAAATTCGCTGGGTTAATTTTAGTGGTACGGTAGGACCATCTAATGGTGTGAATCTACGGAACAGTCCTCGATTTAGCGATCGCAGTTCTCGCAATGAGCCAAATGGCAAGCGTTTAGAATTTGATGCTTGGACTTATGGCGAAACGGGTACTGATATGTGGACAGGACAGCCTGATAATCGCTGGTTCAAGGTCAAAGGTACAAACTTGTGGGTTCCAAGTGCTTATATTTACGGCAATCCACCGAATTCTAGTCCGATACCCCCTGCTGGTAGCAACCTAACACCGCAACCAACGCCTCCTTCACAACCGCAACCTCCATCCTCCAAAGTTCCCTCACACGAAGACTATGAAAAGCTAGTATCGAAGGTTTATAGCAACTATACCAAGGGTCAGAAGGTTGGTGTTGAGGATTATACAGTCAATGAAATATTCGGTAATCCCAATTCTGGCTTTTACGCACTTGGTTTATACTCAGACACCAAACCACCAGTCTTAGTTATTCGCGGGACAGGAGATGCTGCTGATGTCTTTGATGACACCAATCCTCAAAGTATTGGTTACGGTCAGTTTTCTGCCTATCAATCGCAAATTTTATCGTGGCTGGAAAAAGCTCGACGAGAAAAGGGCAGGACTTCTGATATTACAGGTCACAGTTTAGGAGGCGCTATTGCACAACTTGTAGCTGCTCACTTTCCAACTAAAGTTAAGCAGGTTGTTACTTTTAACTCTCCTGGCATTAACCGCTCAATAGCTAATCGTTTTTCTAGCGGAGGCGGAAACAAAAATGATGTAATGCACTACATAGTCAGTGGCGATTTAGTTAGTATGGCTGGAGAAGCTTACATTACAGGTCGTGTATCGTTGATTTCTTATGGGGATCTTCCTAACATTCTAGCTGCGGTTAATCCAATCTCTGAACATCTGATAACCTTAAATCCAGGAGGAGTGATTAATAATCAAAGCCTGCGATCTTTTTATAAAGACCAGAATCCATCTTTAGAGCCTTGGTTGAGCAGTCCCTTATTTTATTATCTTGATCCAGACTACTTGGTTTTTCTTTTGGCAGTCGCTAAATTTCCTGCTCTTGGTTCTAAACTTGCAACTCTCTTGCTTACCAGAGCCACAACTGAAAGTAGTAGAAGCTTAATTGGAAAAGCTTTAAGAACTATTCAGCGTAATATTATACAGCTAAAAGATTCTGCTGTTGGTATTGCTTCTGTTGTTTCACAAATTTCTCATATAGTCCTTAAACAAGTGTTTGATTTAATGCGCCAGTATGGTCAACAGGCAGTGACTGCTTTTGCTAAAATTTTTGAATTTGGTAAATCTATCGTTGAAAGTGCCATCAATCTAATCTTGAAATTAGGCTCAGATGCAGTTAAGCTGATCAACGAAGTAGCTCAATTTGGCAAAGATATACTTCAAAATGTCTTTAATCTTTTACAGAAAGCTAATCATCGAGCACGTGAAGTTTTAAATGCTGTTATTACAGCAGCTAAAGTTGGTCAGACGGCTTTAGAAGCTGCGATAAGACTGTGGAGGATGATTATTGGTTGACAAATTACAAGTAGTAGACTAGAAATTCCTGATTTTTAGACTAATCAAAAAATGTGATTAAAGCGATCGCACTCACTTTTTCCCCAGGTGCGATCGCTTTTCTATGTTGGTCTAATCTTGTCCCTCATTATACTTGAGGGGAATTTATCGAATTTTCCTTAAGTGCGATCGCTTCCACAATTCCCCGATCGCTAAAATAGAACCAGCGCGATGGTGTTTCGCACCGCACGGAGTGCGCGAATCTATACTTATTTTCTAAACCTATGATTGCCATCCCAAACTACATCAGTCCCGAAGAATATCTTGAGATTGAACGCCAAAACCCGATCCGTCATGAATATCGGTACGGCTTAGTCTATGCGATGGCTGGCGGTACTGATAACCACGATCGCATTACCTTCAATCTCCTGAAGTTGGTTGATAATCATCTCGGTGATGCTTCAGATTGTCGGTTCTATTCAGGGAATGTCAAAGTCAATTACCAGGATGAGTTTTACTACTACCCCGATGCGTTCGTGACTTGCGATCCGCGCGATCGCAATGACCGATATATTAAGCGCTATCCCAAACTGATCGCTGAAGTGCTGTCATCGAGTACGCAAGCGTTTGACTTGGGGGAGAAGTTTGAGGATTATCAAAAGTTGGAGTCTTTGGAAGAGTATGTGCTGATTTCCCAAGATAGCCAGCGCGTGGAATGTCGCCGTCGGGTGGGGGAACGCTGGGAAACGGTGGTTTATGGTTTAGGCGATCGCATTCTCTTAAAAAGCCTTAACTTGGAAGTGGCGATCGCAGAACTCTATCGGGGTTTGGATAGCTAGCATCCTTTCCCCACCAAAAAGGGATACCCCGGATCGGGAGTATCCCTTTTAGTAGATTAGTTAGCATCTAAAGACTATTCAGGCGTGAGTTCTGGATTGCTCTTTGTACCCGCAAGCGAGTGACCGATTCCTTTCTCAGCAAAATACTTATTCAAGAAGGTGCTAGAGAACGACAGAATCACAGGGCCGAGAATGAGTGCTAACACGCCACCCACCTGAAATCCCGGTACGAGTAGGGAAGCTAGCCAGAAGCAGATTCCGTTCACAACTAATGAGAACCCACCCAGAGTTAGGAAGTTCAGGGGTAAAGACAGCGTGGCTAGAACAGGTCTAATTGAAGCATTCACCAGACCAATTGCGACTGCGGCGATCAGAGCAGCAGGGAAGGTTGCGAGATTAACACCAGGAACAACCAGATCGACAATGAGCAGACCGAGTGCTGTGGCTAAAGTAGTTACAAGATATCCAATCATATTTTCTCCTTTTATTGTGTTGTTCGATCGCTGAAAGGTTAGCTTTGGGGAGACTGGGGGTTTAGGTTTTCGTAATGTTTGGCGATCGCCCAGGCTGCGTGAATGCTACCGGGAATCCAACCGAGGAAGGTTAATAAAACGTTGATTCCCAAGGTTGGCCCGACGCCATAGGTTAGAAAAACGCCAAGGGGGGGAATCAGGATTCCAATCAGAATGCGTACAATGGACATAGATTTCACTCACTAAATAAACTACAAGTTGGACTTATTCAATTGTTAGATAGGTTTAGATTTAACCTATCTAAGACCTAACGTTTGGTGACAGTTTGCCAAAGCTCTTTAAGTTGCTGTTTCACTTCTCGTTCTTTACGAGCAACGACTGAGCCAGCTTGAGCTGCTTTATTTTCAACTTCTATCTGTTTCTGCTGAACTGGATCGGTTGCGCCTGCTTCTACTTCGGCTTTTTTCGTTTCATACCAGGCTTGGGCATTCTCTAGCTGTTGTTTCACCTCGTCATAGCGATCGCCATAACGATTTGTTAGTTTCTCATCTAAAGCAATAAGTTGCATCCTCACTCTGGCATATTGCCTTTGGAGCATGGCTAGCTCTTTACGTTCTTTAATGGCATTGACCGCATTTTCAATCAGCGATCGCAGATTATTGGGCGACTCTTGCCCAGTTGACTCAATCTCAACTAGCGCCCCATTAATTTCTGTCTGGAGTTCCTGTTCTTGGGCGTCAACTTCTGCTTGAAGTTGTTCTAGACGCGCTTGATTTTGGGCGATCGCTTCCTGTTGGCGATGGGTCATTCCTTCAATTACCCCTTCAATGGAAGCCGCGATTTCTTCTTTGCTTTCCTTGCCTTTTTCACCTAAGCTGGAAATTACCGTCGAGATGGCATCTTTGGCAACTAAACGAATCTCGCTCGCTCCTTCTTTAAATTCTGTAACTGCTTGGGAAACGGCTTCCTTAACAATTTCTCGAATTCGTTCTGTTCTTAAGGTTCCTTCAGCTTTGGCCTGTTCCAAATCGGCAGCAATCTTTTCTTTCATTGTGTTAGACACGGCTCATCCTCCATAACGGAAAGCTAGCAAGAGTGAGAACCCATCTAACGATTGGACTGACGATCTGGCTCTCACGCTTCTCTTTTATCATGGCGCGTTTGAATCAAAATGGGCGATAGGGAAAACCGTCCTTAAAAATCGAGGAATCTCTCTTTTTTTAATAATTATAAATAAGCGTAATTCATCTATCGTTAGAGGGAAGATAACATTAAAGCAAAGAGTTAGGATCGGCTATTACCCGCCTTTTTATCAATTAATAGATTGCCGACCCAACAGAAACCCTCTCCACTGAAAGGTTGGGAGGAGGTTCCAGTCAGTTTAGCGGCTAGCGCGGTTGAGTGCGGGTTTCCACCCAACCCAAGGAAAAGCAGGTTAGAACTCCACCGCATGAGGCGCACTTCTAGAGGAAATTCAGCAGCTAGCCGTACAATCTTTATTTTGGTGTGGGAAAATGTCACAGTAGTTGCGATCCCAATACTCAAAAAAACCTGTGAAAGCAATTTCTTTACTAGGCTCAACTGGCTCTATCGGTACTCAAACGCTTGATATTGTCGCTCAGTATCCCGATCGGTTTCGGATTGTGGGGTTAGCGGCAGGCAGTAATGTTGAGATGTTAGCCCAACAAATTCGCCAGTTTCAACCAGAGATTGTGGCAATTTGTGCAGAAGAAAAGTTAACCGAATTAAAAGATGCGATCGCCGATCTCGATCCTCAACCCATTTTAGTTGCAGGTGAAGCCGGAGTTGCCGAAGTCGCTCGTTACGGAGATGCCGAAAGCGTCGTCACGGGAATTGTTGGCTGTGCGGGGTTGCTACCCACCATTGCAGCCATTGAAGCCGGAAAAGATATTGCCTTAGCCAATAAAGAAACGCTGATTGCTGGCGGCCCGGTGGTTCTGCCGTTAGTCGAAAAGCACGGCGTCAAGCTACTTCCGGCAGACTCGGAACATAGTGCGATTTTTCAATGCTTGCAAGGCGTCCCCGCAGGCGGACTGCGAAAGATTATTTTAACCGCCTCTGGGGGCGCATTCCGCGATTGGCCGGTTGAGAAATTATCGGAAGTCAAAGTCGCCGACGCGCTGAAACATCCGAATTGGTCGATGGGTCGCAAGATTACCATTGATTCTGCCACCCTAATGAATAAAGGGCTAGAAGTGATTGAAGCGCACTTCTTGTTTGGCATGGATTACGACAATATTGAGATTGTCATCCATCCTCAAAGTATTATTCATTCTTTAATTGAGTTACAAGATACCTCCGTACTGGCACAACTGGGCTGGCCGGATATGCGTTTGCCCATTCTTTACGCTCTGTCTTGGCCGGATCGAATTTATACCGATTGGGAACGGTTAGATTTAGTAAAAGCGGGAAGCCTAACCTTTAGAGAACCCGATCATCAAAAGTATCCTTGTATGAAGTTAGCCTATGCTGCCGGACGTGCGGGCGGATCGATGCCTGCGGTGTTGAATGCAGCTAACGAGCAAGCTGTGGCACTATTTTTAGAAGAGAAAGTCCAATTTTTAGAGATTCCCCAGTTAATTGAGACGGTTTGCGATCGCCATCGCGCCCATAACTCCAATAGCCCCTCTTTAGAAGATATTACCGAAGCCGACCGTTGGGCTAGACAAGCCGTTATCGCCGCCAGCGAACAGCTAAATACTCAACGCCTTATCCCCTTGCGCTAACACACGGGAGATGGGGAGATAGGGGGATGGGGGGATGGAGTTCCAAGTTCCGAGTTCCGAGTTCCGAGTGGGGGAAGGAGTTCCAATTTCAGAGAAGTAGTGAAGTAAGTCAACATTAACTCTTAATTCCCCTATCTCCCTATTCGACTCGGAACAGTGCTTCGCACGCCTGCTAGCTACGGAACTCAGAACTTTGCACTCTAGTTCCTCCTAACCCCCAACTCCTAATTCCCAATTCCCCCATCCCCCCATCCTCTTTCCACTCAGCACTCAGCACTCAGCACTTTGCACTCTTTATGCCGTTAGACTTAATTATTTTAATTGCAGCGATCGCGATCGCCTGGTTAGTCTTCACTGCTTTAATCAAGGTTGTGAAGACCACCATCACCACTGCATTAACGATTGCAGCGATCGTTCTGCTGTTGATGCTGGTATTTGGGGTAAACCCCACGGATCTCTGGGAACAGCTAATTGCTTTACCCCAAACCATTTGGCGAACGGTGACAGGTGGGAATTGAAAGGTTAACTTCCGCGCTGAATTCTCAAAATCTTATCGCCATCTGACGGACAACTGCCGCGCCCATCACAATTGCTGGTGGTGATATATAACTCATTATCCGGCCCCATAATCACCTCGCGAATCCGCCCTAAACCTTGGGGAGATTCGCCTTGAAAATAGACCTCATGACTTTGCAACTGTTGTCCTGTCGCTTCATCAAACACAAATCGATGTAAGTGACGAGACCCCAGAGTTCCTACAATA
>JAAHGE010000017.1 GCA_010672635.1 Desertifilum sp. SIO1I2
TTTACCCTTAATTGAAGAATCAGAAAAGCTCGATGTCCGTTCCGCCGTTGAAGAACACAAACGCTTATCAGAAAGCGTATTTCCTGAATTTACAGTTGGCTTATTACACGGTCGCATGAGTTCGGCGGAAAAAGATGAGGCTTTAAACGCCTTTCGGGATAACCAGATGCAAATTATTGTATCAACCACCGTGATTGAAGTGGGGGTGGATGTCCCGAATGCAACGGTGATGTTAATTGAAAACGCCGAACGCTTTGGCTTATCTCAACTGCACCAGTTACGAGGGCGAGTAGGACGCGGTTCGCAAAAGTCCTACTGTCTGCTGATGAGTAGTTCCAAAACTCCCGATGCGCGATCGCGCCTGAGCGTGTTAGAACAATCCCAAGATGGCTTTTTCCTGGCAGAAGTTGATATGCGCCTGCGAGGACCCGGTGAAGTTCTAGGTACCCGCCAGTCCGGTTTACCCGATTTTGCCCTAGCCAGTTTAGTCGATGACCAAGATGTTTTAGTCTTAGCTAGAGATGCAGCCGAAAAGCTGATAGAAAAAGATGCAAGCTTGCGAACCTGGGGCTTAATTCAAGCAGAACTCAAGCGCCGCTATCAACGCCTGATGGGGGGAACCATCATGACTTAGATTCAAAGGGGGATTTCCCCCTTTTGAGTCTAATTATGCAGGCACTCCCGCCTCTTTAGCGGCCATCGACAGCATCAAATCAATCATCCGGTTCGAGTAACCCCACTCATTGTCATACCACGCCACAACCTTGAAGAAATTGGAATTCAGTTCAATTCCAGCCCCGGCATCAAAGATACTAGAATGCGGATCGGTGGTGAAATCTGTCGAGACTACATCTTCCTCGGTATAAGCCAGAACGCCTTTAAGTTCGCCTTCAGAGGCTTTTTTCATCGCCTCGCAAATTTCCGAGTAGCTAGTGGCTTTCTCCGTTTTAAAGGTGAGGTCAACTACAGAAACATTAGGCGTCGGAACGCGCAGGGCCATTCCGGTTAGCTTTCCTTTGAGTTCGGGTAACACCAGGGTGACTGCTTTAGCCGCCCCTGTGGACGCCGGGATAATATTTTGGGCTGCACCTCGTCCGCCGCGCATATCTTTTTTACTCGGCCCGTCAACGGTGGGTTGAGTGGCTGTCATGGCGTGAACGGTGGTCATTAGCCCTTCGGCCATGCCAAAGTTTTCATGAATCACCTTAGCAACTGGGGCCAAGCAATTGGTCGTGCAACTAGCGTTAGAAACCACCGTATGCTTGCGGGGGTCGAATTTGTCATGGTTGACGCCGACGAGAAGAGTCGGCACTTTTTCGGGATCTTTTTCTTTGGTGGGTGCGGAGATGATGACGCGCTTGGCACCGCCTTTGAGATGTTTAGAGGCTCCTTCGTAGTCGGTGAATAAGCCTGTAGACTCCACAACGTACTCTACCCCATACTCGCCCCAAGGGAGTTCTTCTGGGTTTCTAACAGAGACGCAGCGGATAAATTTGCCGTTGACGACAATGCCATCTTCTTTGGCTTCCACGGTTCCTTGAAAGCGTCCGTGGGTGGAATCGTATTTCAGCAGATAAGCGATATTTTCGGGGGGAACTAAGTCATTAATACAACAAAACTCGATTTCTGGACGTTCGAGTCCAGCGCGAAAAACGAGGCGACCAATCCGACCAAATCCATTGATTCCGACTTTAACAGGCATGAAATCAGACTCCTTTGTGTGTGGTGATTCTCTTGGTTTTCAACAAAAGCAAGGGGAGATAGCATTGCTTGGGGGTATTGTGGCTTCCCTGGAACACTATCTCACGAGCAAGCGCGATCGCACTTCTGACGGCAGGAATGTTTTAACGTTTGGCTTCCCGGTCGCGTCAGACTTCTCTACCGTATAGTAATTTACTCAGAAAACTTCTATCTAAAGTTAAATTTGCGAAACCTCATCCCCTCTAAATGTAGTCGCTATAGTAGGTAAAACAGTTAATGGAATTTTCTCGAACAATGGGATCGCAACTTTTTCACTGGCTCGTTCATGCATGGGATGTTTTTCTGTTCAGAATGCCGTTGATTAGCTGGAATCTCTTTTTGGGGCTGATTCCCCTAGCTTTAAGTTATTGGTTATTTAAATGGTCTCCCCGTCGCACCCTGCTTTGGGGGATTGTTCTGTTAGTTTTTATTGCCTTTCTGCCTAACGCCCCGTATGTCTTAACGGATGTGATTCATTTGGTGCACGATATCCGCTACCATTCGTCAATTTGGCTGATTTCGTTGGTTTTGCTGCCCCAGTATTTCTTGTTTATCTTGATTGGGGTTGAGGCGTATGTCATCTCGATTATTAATTTGGGTGAGTACTTGCGGCAGATTGGCTGGCGTCGCTATATCCTTCCAGCAGAGCTTTTCATTCATGCGTTGAGTGCTGCGGGAATCTATCTCGGACGATTTAAGCGCTTTAATAGTTGGGATTTGGTGACAAATTTAGATGCGGTTACAAATACTGTCTTGGACGATTTGCTGCGAAAATGGCCGGTACTGGTGATTGCGGTAACGTTTGTGATTTTGACTAGCATCTATTGGTTGATGAAGCAAGTCACTCTAGGGGTAATTGAGCGATTTCACTCCAAGTATTCGGCTGATTCTTCCTGGCCGGAGTAATTCTAGCAGAATTTGCGTAACATTTTCAGCGCTTGTTGTCAGCGCGATCGCCCTCCCTAGCAATGCTTTTTAACCTAGGCGATCGCGCGAATTGAAACTTCGTGTACTTAGATTAACGAAAGATGTCGTAATATATTTTTTTTTAAGTGATGTGTGTAACTTGACGCGCTTTCAGCAAAGCAGCTCAAACTGAGAATACTTTATGGCTCTTGCTGAAGGCGGTTCTCAATGATTAATGTAGAACGCTATTACGAAATCTTAGAAGTTGAACCCGGTGCTTCTTTAGACGAAATTCATCAAGGTTATCAGGATCTCGCAACAGTTTGGCATCCCGATCGCTTTACATCTCACCCCCGACTGCGACAAAAAGCCCAAGAGAAGTTTCAGGAGATTAACGAAGCCCACGAACAACTCCAAAACTATATCCTACTCGTTCAGGCGCGACGTTCGGCATGGTCAGAATACATTCCCACTCGCCCGATGTATCCCATCCGAGTTTACCGCGCCCAACCTCAACCATCGGTTTGTTATGCCAGTTGCGATCGCGCGACTCCCAAACGCGAGGTTTCCGCCTGGTTAGACTAGCCGTACCTGCTATTGAGAAAGGGAAGAAACGCGCAATTGGCGTAAAGGAGGGGTTGTGGGTTTGGCAATTAGAAACCCTTGAACATAGGTAGCATTGCGATCGCGCACCCATTCGAGTTCCTCTTGACATTCAATCCCTTCAGCAATGGTGCGAATGTTTAAAAGTTGGGCAATTTCCAGCAACTTTTCTGTCACCAGCGCTTTATACGGATCGAGATGAACGTTACGAATTAAGTGCATATCCAGTTTAATAAAATCTGGACGTAACCGATCGATGAGATCCAAGTTAGAGTAACCCGTGCCAAAATCATCCAGCGCAATTAAAAATCCCGCCTCTCGGTAAAATGCTAAAATTCGGATCAAGTGAGCAATATCGGGGGGTTGTTCCGATTCCATTACCTCAAAAACGATATGCTTGTGCGGAATCCCCACTTCATCAATCGCCTGCACCGTCATCCGCAGACAAGTGGCTGGATCGTAAACCGAAGTTGGCGAGAAGTTAATAAATAAAGGAACTTGTAATTGATGAAGATGCGCTTGGCGAATTGCACTTTGTCTGGCTAACAAATCGAGTTGAAAGACTAAACCCGCCGCTTCTGCTTGGCTAAAAATACGCCCTGGTGAAATCAACTCTCCTTGCTCGTCAAATCCTCTGAGCAAGGCTTCTTGCGCGAAAATTTGTTCGGGATTGCGAGCGCAAACAATCGGCTGAAAATAACTAGTTAAACGTTCGGTATCTAACAAGTCAATTAGCCATTCTGCCTGAGCTAAACTTACAAAATTTTCTAGGGATGTTACCTGAGAAAAATCTTGAAACCGAGGTTCTCTCTGTTCGTCAATCCATAAAGCTTGAGTTTCTCTAAGTTCTTTTGGAGATAGCTGTTTTTTAATAAGTTCGCCAAACTTTTCTCGATTGCTTTCATCTAAATTAATCTTTAGACATTGTTCGGATTGCAAATACTGATGAATCAGCTTTAGTTTTTTGAGGGCAATAATGAGTTTATTGATGGTATGATCGACGGGAACCCAAAGATAAAGTAAGCCACTCCCTTGAATTTTAGTGGGCAGAGAATTGCAGCGCGTGCAAACTCTCCCATCCTCTGAAGTATGAATCATGAACGCAGACCTAATCGGGTGAAAAATACAAGCAGTTGAGCAAGGATAACTTTAAACTAACTTCTAGCCTCTATGTGTAGATCCGAAATTTTAGAGTAGGGCTATTTCATTCTAGACGGAGAGGGAGAGTGGAAAAAGTTGGGGATGGCAACGATCTGCTAACTGGCACACACGCTGCTCAAAAAAGCATTGGACTCAAAAAAGACTATATCGCTATCGAGTCATAGTCTGAGTGCGGCACTCTCTCGTGACCCAACTGGCACAATGGTAACGCTACAATGCAGGCTCCAACCTCGACGACCTGCGTCACTCCACAGATAGTCCTTTCATCTTCCAGATCTTTGTCCATTTAGCGGTCTAAGACCAGTCAAGCTGCTTTGACCCCAGACATTGAGTACCAACGCTCAAAAGTATTGCGCCACTCTCTATCTAAAATATGAGTCCTGACCTTCAGCAGTAAATGTGCTCCTTTGCGGCTTCACCGCATCTGCTGTTTCTTGACCATCCGCTGGCTGACTACCTGATTGACCGTAGACTCCACAAATCCCGTTGAGATCCACTCTCCGTTCCGATAGCGATCGCCTAGGACATCAGGGATGCAAACTGCGATTCCAGGTATAGCAGTTCGGGGGCTGTTCGTTCGGGTAAGAGGTCTGAGAGTGGACTGAAGCTCTTAGTCTCATGAGGTTGACACTTACATTGAAAGAGTCGATCGCTCTCGTAATCTTTCAACTTTGCACTCAACTTAGTTCGAGCAGTAGAGTTATTGTGTTGAACAAAGGGCGATCGCTCTGGTGGCAAGTTGCAATTCCCGCTTCACCCATTGCGAACAAGCCGTGTTAGTACACTGAGCGAATCGTAAGTGCGAGTAATACCGATGGAAATCCCCGTCAGGGGAATCTCTAAGTCAGTGAACGATAAGCGGAAGTTGCCTAACTTTAAGTCTCCACCCACATCTACTGACATCTCAGTAATATTGGTATTGCCTCCCGGATCTGTGGGCCAGTTGGAGAATATAGGTGTCGTTGGGCAATAAACTGGGGTCAAAGATACCCAGGTTGCCATCAATAATTGTAGTATTGCCCGCCACCTTAAACAGTTCAATCGGTTGCCCGCCTCCAATGGGAATCGCGGTTACGGAGAGGTCTATCGAGTTGCGATCGCCCCTGCCCTTGACCGACACCGCCAACTGGGAGAGTAGTCTGCGCGATCGCCTCCGGGTTGCTGAGATGGCGAATAGGCGTTGCCTACCTCTGTTAATTTATCAAAAAACCCCAAACGATCGCGATCGCCTTCAAGGTCATCGCCTCTTTGTCTCCCGCACAATACTATTTAGCAGAAAGTTCGCTGAATCTTTGTTGATTTTCTCTGACCAAGACTTGCAAACAAAGATGCTTTTGAATGAGCAAGCTTAACGCCGCGAGGAGGTGACTCGGCGATCGAGCGGCACGCACATCGGCGTTCCCGCCACCGGATCGGGAACGATCCGACACTCTAAACCAAACACATCTCGCACCGTTGCTTCCGTCATCACCTGTTCTGGGGTTCCTTGGGCGTAAATTTGTCCGCGATGCACTGCAACCAAAAAATCGGCATAGCGACAGGCTTGGTTTAAATCGTGCAATACCATGACAATCGTGCGATTTTGGCTGCGATTCAATTCGTAAAGCAGATCGAGAACCTCAACTTGGTGCGCCAAATCTAGAAAAGTCGTCGGTTCATCGAGCAACAAAATATCTGTATTCTGAGCCAACGCCATCGCTAGCCAAGCCCGCTGTCTCTGACCCCCTGATAAAGTATCGACAGATTGGTTGGCTAAAGGTGTCATTCCTGTTAGCGCTAAAGCTTGAGTCACCTGTTGCTCATCTTCTCTAGACCATTGCTGCAACCAACTTTGGTAAGGATAGCGCCCCTGTGCCACCAATTCTCTCACGGTTAAACCTTCCGGTGCCATTGGACTTTGGGGCAAAATTCCCAACTGTTGAGCGATGGTTTTAGTAGAAAGCTGAAAAATGGAGGTCCGATCGAGATAAACGGCTCCGCTGCGGGGTTTGAGCAGGCGAGCAAGACCTCGCAGTAACGTAGACTTGCCACAGCCATTAGAACCCACCAATACTGTAATTTTTCCGGTCGGAATCGCCAAATTTAAATCGAGGATAATCGATTTTCCGTCGTAGGCGAGGGTGAGTTGTTGGGCTTCTAGGCGATGAGTCATTGCTTGCGAGTGCGGATGAGTAGGTAGATGAAATAGGGAGCGCCAATAGCAGCGGTAATTGTACCGCAGGGCAGTTCGATGGGGGCAAACAGAATCCGCCCCAGCCAGTCTGAGAATACAACAATTACCCCCCCTAGAAGCGCTGAAGTTGGCAGTAAGCCTTCGTGGGAAGTGCCGACCAGTTGCCGTCCCATATGGGGGGCCATCAGGCCGACAAAACCGATTAAACCGGCAGTTGCGACGCAAGCTCCGGCGATCGCAACGCTGATGAGCAACAGCAAGGCTCTTTGCCACTCAACTGCACAACCCAGGCTTTTTGCTACCTCATCGCCAAAATTTAGGGTATTGAGTTGTCTGGCTCTCAATAGGGCAAACCCGCTACCCACAATCAGCCAGGGAGCTAGGGCGATCGCGCTATCCCAACTGCGTCCGTAAACGCTGCCCGTCAGCCAGACTAATGCTTGAGAAACCGTGTTAATCTCGCCAAATGTCACCATTAAACTGGTGAGCGCTCCCGCAATGAGATTGAAGCCCACCCCAACTAAAATTAATCGCACCGGGGAGCTACCGTTCTGCCAAGCTAACAGATAAATCAACACAGCGATCGCCAAGGCTCCAACAAAGGCAGCAATGGGGACGACAGCAACAGGGCTACCGGGAAACAAGACAATTAGCGTCACTGCCCCAAGGGCGGCTCCGGCGTTGATGCCAATAATGCTTGGTTCGGCTAGGGGGTTGCGGGCAATGCCTTGGGTGATGGTGCCGGCGATCGCCAGTCCCATCCCCACCAATACAGCAACTAAGGTACGGGGCAAGCGCAGCGTATAAACTACAAACCCATAATCGGGGTTGTCAACCTCAAGACCCAAGAGCGTTTTCACGACATCCCCAGGTGAAATGGCGTACTCGCCTTGTCCGACGTTCATCACAATTCCCAAGAGCAGCACTAGCCCTAATGCGAGTAGCACCCCAGGAACGCGACGATCGAGGCGAAAAGATATCGGAAATGGCGCAGGACGAATGACTAACCAGGAACGCTTCATCGGGTTTGTTGGGGGCGGCTCAGTAATTGCTAAAATCCCTCAATAATTTTAGAGCAATGGTTTACAAAAATTCTATTCAACAGTCGCTTTTATCTTATATTTGACAAATGCTTTCAATACTGTCACGCCGATATGCCAATTCTCCTCAAGCAACATAACCCTTTACGTTACATCGGTTTAGGGATAAGTGTGGGCGTTCTGTTGCTCGTTTTTGCAGCAAGCTTGGCATGGGGGGCGGCAGATATTCCATTAGAGACAGTCGTCCAAGCTTTAACGGCGTTGGATGGCTCTACCGATCGCCTCATCATCCGAACTGTGAGATTACCGCGATCGCTCATTGCTGCGTTTGTCGGTGCATCGCTTGCCGTTGCAGGTGGCATTATGCAGGGCATTACCCGAAATCCCCTGGCTTCCCCCGCTATTTTAGGCATTAACGCCGGTGCAGCTTTTGCGGTGGTGGTGGCAACATTTGTGTTAGGAACCCATTCCCTCACCCTATATGCCGTCTTTGCCTTTTTAGGGGCGGGCGTTACTGCAATTCTGGCCTATTGGCTGGGTTCTTTAGGACGAGGGGGATTAACGCCTTTAAATTTAACCATTGCAGGGGCGGCGATCGCGGCCTTTGCCTCCTCGTTAACCAGCGGCATTTTAATTGTTAGCCAACGCACCTTAGAAGAGATTCGCTTTTGGCTAGCTGGTTCTGTTGCAGGACGCGATCTCAACCTATTTTTGCAAGTCTTCCCTTATCTGTGTATTGGCTTATTGTTGGCGTTTGTCCTGAGCAAATCGATTACAACCCTGAGTTTAGGCGAAGACATTGCCAAAGGCTTGGGTCAAAGAACAGCCTGGGTAAAGGGTCTGGCAGCCGTCGCCGTGGTATTGTTAGCTGGAGGCAGCGTGGCGATCGCCGGGCCGATCGGTTTTGTCGGTTTAGTCGTTCCCCACATCGTTCGCTTCTTCGTTGGGATCGATTACCGTTGGATCTTGCCCTACTCGGCTCTATTTGGGGCCATTCTCCTCCTCAGTGCCGATATCTGCGCCCGTTTAATCGTTCAACCTCAAGAATTACCCGTTGGGTTAATGATGCCACTGATTGGCGCACCGTTCTTTATCTACTTAACCCGCAAACAAATTAAGCACTAACCAAAGTGCTGAGTGCTGAGTTAAAACTGAGTGAGCCTCATCCTTTGAGCAGTTCAATCTGTCCTAACCTGACTGAGTACCGCGATAGAACCATTGAGTGGTGTTGGGTTGGGGCTAACCCAACACTACACGTTTAGGCGATCGTCACTTCATCTGAGAGATAAACATCTTGAATGGCGTGGAATAGCTTCACCCCTTCTTCAAAAGGACGTTGAAACGTTTTTCGCCCTGAAATTAAACCGCAACCGCCAGCCCGTTTATTAATGACTGCGGTGCGAACGGCTTCAGCAAAATCATTTTTGCCCGAAGCCCCCCCAGAGTTAATCAAACCCGCCCGTCCGGAATAGCAATTTAAAACCTGGTAGCGCGTCAGGTCAATGGGATGATCGGAAGTGAGTTCGGTATAAACGCGATCGTGAGTGCGACCGTATTTTTTACCCGTTCCCTGATTCACCGCCTGATAGCCTTTATTGCATTCTGGCAGTTTTTGCTTGATGATATCGGCTTCAATCGTAACGCCCAGATGGTTGGCTTGTGCGGTCAGATCGGCGGCTACGTGATAATCCTTATCCTGGGTAAACGCACTATTGCGTAAATAGCACCAGAGAATCGTAGCCATGCCATATTCATGAGCCAGAGCAAAGGCTTGACTCACCTCTTGAATCTGGCGGGTTGATTCGGAAGACCCAAAATAAATCGTAGCGCCAACCGCAACAGCGCCTAAATTCCAAGCTTGCTTCACAGAAGCAAACATGATTTGGTCGTATTGGTTGGGATAAGTCAGTAATTCATTGTGATTGAGCTTGGCGATAAAAGGGATTCTGTGGGCGTATTTACGCGAGGTCATGCCCAAAACCCCTAAAGTGGTGGCAACCGCATTACAACCCCCTTCCATCGCGAGCTGAATGATGCGTTCGGGGTCAAAGTAAATGGGGTTGGGGGCAAAAGAGGCTCCGGCAGAATGTTCGATCCCTTGGTCTACAGGCAAGATCGAGACATAACCCGTATTGGCAAGGCGTCCGTGGCTGTAAAGTTGTTGTAGAGATCGCAACACTTGAGGATTGCGATCGCTCTGAGCAAACACGCGATCTACAAAATCGGGCCCTGGTAGTTGCAGAAAGCTTTGAGAAACTTTCGGCTGATAGGTTAAAAGGTCTTCTGCTTCATCCCCCAGCCATTTTTCTAAAAAACTCGGTACCTGTACTGTCGTTGCAGTCATGGGATTTCCTCTAGAGAGTGCAGAGCGTGCGACCCAACGGTTGACCTCTACTCAATCAACGGTTGATTCTGTTTTTAGGCTATCTTACCGAGTCGTTAAGCTAATCTGACTTAGGGGCGACTCTTTGGCTTGCAAACTTGATTGAGAGCGATCGCCCCTGCTGCATTAGCCAGATTAAGGGTTCTCGATTAAGATAGTAAGGTTGTGGAAATTTTGCCGTTTGGCAACTGTTGGACAGTCATGGCCGTTCCTAAGAAGAAAACCTCAAAAACAAAGCGCGATCAACGCAAAGCCGTTTGGAAGCGCAAAGCAGCACTCGAAGCACAAAAAGCCCTGTCTTTGGGTAAATCGATCCTCACGGGTCGCTCTAACTTTGTTTATCCTTCCGATGAAGAAGAGGATGAAGAAGAAGGTTAATCGATCGCTACGGTTATCGATGAACTTTCGTTCTCAGGGCGGGTAACTGCCCTGATTTTTATATTTAAAATTTTCAATGGAGTGGTTTAAGTAAATATCATGTTAGGAAAATTTTTCCGCAAGCCTGAAACTGAAAATGGCGATCGCACCCCACCGGGTCAATACCTCACCAATGGCTTCCCAGTTCTCACCTACGGCCCAACACCAGACGTGAATCAAGCCGAATGGCAGTTTCGGGTGTGGGGACTCGCTCAAGAGAAAACCTTCAGTTGGGATGAATTTATGCAAATGCCCCAACAGAACTTTACTGCTGATTTTCACTGCGTAACGCGTTGGTCTAAGCTCGATGTACAGTGGACGGGGGTGAAGGTGACAGACTTTATGCAACAGCTTCAGTTAGAGTCGTCTCCAACATGGGTGATGGCGCATTGCTATGGCGGTTATACAACCAATATTCCAATGGAAGATTTTTTGCGGGAGGAAAACTTTTTTGCCCATACCCTATTCGGCGAACCGCTTCCCCCCGATCATGGAGGACCAATGCGCTTAGTGATTCCTCACCTGTATGCTTGGAAAAGCGCTAAATGGATTAACGGTTTAGAGTTTTTAGGTCGCGAAGAACCGGGCTTTTGGGAGCGCAACGGCTATCATCACCGAGGCGAACCCTGGGCAGAAGAACGCTATAGCGTCCACTAAAAGAAGGAAGCGATAGTCGTAGGTTGGGTTAGCGCCATTCGTAACCCAACAGCAGGCAGGGTTGTGTTGGGTTTCGTCCCTCAACCCAACCTACGCGACTCTCTTGATTGTGAAATCCTCAAAACTCGCGCTTTCTTAGCCCCTTAATAAGCCACCACTTAAACGTTTGAGGGCGCGACCTGCAACTTCGCCATAGCGGAGTTGACCGCAGAGAATTTTACCCATCAATTCGGTTGCAGAAGGACGCTTAACGGCTGCTTTATAGCCAATTCCGGGGAAACGGTAAAAGGCTCCGGCCAGTTTTTGCGCCCAGGCCATGTCGCTTCCCCATTCTTCGGCGATCGCAGCCGAATAGGCTTCTAGGGCTTTGGCGTTACCCCCTAAAGCGCTATCAATGGCTTGGGCCGCTTTGACGCCGCTGAGAATGGCAGGGCGAATGCCTTCGCCGGAGAGCGGATCGACTAAACAGGCTGCCTCTCCTACAAGTAGAGCATTTTGGGCGTGCAGGGGGCGATCGCTTTCCCAAACGGCCATAGCATAGTCGTAATACTGGCTATTGCTGGTGTCGAGACCAACGCTTTTGGCATAGTCGAGTAAAACTGACTTTAAATCCTTGGGTGCATTTCCCCGGAAGCTGGCGGCGGTGATGGAGTATCCATCGGCTTTCGGGAAACTCCAAATAAACCCATTTTTGAGAGTCCCAAAGTCAAAATGCATGACTGGTGGGTCGCTTACCTCGGTTTGCACTTCTAAAATACTGGCCGGACGCGGTTGCACGGGTTTAAAGCCCAGCCACTGACTCACCGTACTATTAACGCCATCGGCTGCAATTAAATAGCGGGCGGTTAGGGGTTCGCGGTTAGTGCTAACTTGCCAACAATCGCCTTGAAACTGAATGCCCGTGACGGTTGTTTCTGGGCTAATCTGCGCGCCTTGCTGTTGGGCTTGTTGCAGTAAGTATCGATCGAATTCGTCTCGCCGGACAACCCACATGGGTTGAGAGTCTTTGAGTTTGGCGTCTACAGCGTCTTCAAGCTGCCAGGTATAGCGCAGCCGCGTGACGTGCAGGGAAATCGCAGGCGCAAAATCAAAATCGAACCATTGGGCGATCGCGGGTGAGACCCCTCCACTACAGGGTTTATACCGAGGTAAGGATTCTTTTTCGACCACCAGAACCGAACGACCTTGTTTGGCAAGATGATAGGCGGCAGAACTTCCCGCCGGACCAGCCCCCACAATAATGCAGTCCAACATTTTCTTGTCTTTCACTCCTTATAACAACCGATCGCTTGCTGAGTTAGGGATTTTGTCTGTTTGAGAACGCTCAGGAAATTGAGGGTCTCATTCTGGGTGAGGAGGGTAACAAATCGATCGAGCTAGATCGATCTCCGCGTTTTCTGGGAAACAGGTTTTTCCCCTCGCCACGATCGCTCAATTGAGATGTAATGACCATCTTTTACAGTTCATCAATTTCACTGAACGCAAAGCTTTCATAAAGTTCGTAAGATAGTTTATGAAGGCTTGACAAAGCTCTATGGCGATTGGGGGAGCAACAATGATTTGGGAAGTTTGTATTGAATACGCGAATGGTACTCAAAAGGTTATATGCATTTACAAGGAACGAGAAACTGCCCTGCGATATATTGATGCGATTTACTCTAGCCAAGGCTACCCAATGCACTTAGCTTATATTGTGCGACCGGCGATCGCGACCCGTTCAATGGTTCCTGCCTAGTTTCCATCTCTAACAGGATCGGTTCTCTGATGATGCGAGCGCTGATTTTCCCAAGAGCGAGAAAATCGTCATCTTCTAGGGGGTAAGAGCGATCGCGCGTTGGCACTTTGACGGCTTGTTGGCGCTCCTTCTAAACGGTCATAATATCTTTTTCTTTCTCGCTGAGTAACTCATCAACTTGACTCGTGTATTTATCGGTCAACTTCTGCACCCGATCTTGCAGATCGCGAGACTCATCTTCAGAAACTTCGCTATTTTTTTCTTGTTTGCGAATTGAATCTACAGCATCGCGACGAATATTGCGAACGGAAACTTTCCCTTCTTCGGCATACTTAGCTGCAAGCTTCACTAATTCTTTACGGCGATCGCTAGTTAGGGGGGGAATATTCAGACGAATCACCGAACCATCATTACTGGGAGTTAGACCGATATCCGAAAGCGAAATCGCTTTTTCAATCAGATTTAAGCTACCGCGATCGTAGGGCTGAATAGCAATGGTACTCGCATCCGGCGTGCTGACATTCGCCAAAGACTTCAGGGGAGTGGGCGTTCCGTAGTATTCTACCGTTACCCGGTCGAGGAGGCTAGGATTAGCGCGGCCTGTGCGAATGGTATTAAAAGCCCGTTGCGTTGCCTCAACTGCCTTCTGCATCAAACTTTCAGCTTCAGATAATTTCACAAGAACCTCCGACAATCGTTCCAATTGATTCTCCCATTACAGCCCGACGGATGTTTCCTCCTACCGACAGGTCAAACACAATAATGGGGATATTGTTATCTTTGCATAAGGCGATCGCAGTACTATCCATCACCCGTAAATCGTGAGTCAGAACGTGACCGTAAGTTAAACTTTGGTAACGGCGAGCGTTGGGATTAACCTTGGGATCGGCATCATAAACCCCATCGACTTTGGTCGCTTTAAAGATCACATCTGCATTAATTTCTGCGGCTCTTAAGGCGGCAGTTGTATCGGTGGTAAAGAAAGGATTTCCCGAACCGGCCCCAAAAATCACCACCCGTCCCTTCTCTAAGTGTCGCATAGCTCGACGGCGAATATAGGGTTCTGCGACTTCCTGCATGGCAATCGCCGTTTGGACGCGCGTGGGCACTCTCATTTGCTCAAGGGAATCTTGCAGCGTCATCGCATTCATGACTGTGGCGATCATCCCCACATAATCGGCTGTTGCCCGATCCATCCCGGCGGCAGCACCTTTGACGCCGCGAAAAATATTGCCACCCCCAACGACAATGGCAACTTGGACGCCGCTCGCTACAACCTCTGAGATTTCCTGAGCAATGTCCTGGACGACGGCTGGATCGATCCCATAGGATAGATCGCCCATCAGTGCTTCACCGCTTAGTTTCAGTAAAATTCGCCGATACGCTGTGCCCATGCAGTGATTATTTTCTCAACAGAAATTTCCTCCAACTTAAGATAGCAGATGGTTGTCTTGCGATCCGCAATCTGGGGCGAAATTTCTGAAGCTTAAGGCGTTCGCCAGGTAATGGGACAACCCGTTGTTGGGACGATTTGGGGATTTACAGGTTGGTTTGCCAACAATTGCGCGATCGCCGCTTGCAAGTAAACTTGAGTGGCGGCGCTTGGATCTTCAGGACTGTTATCAATGCCGCCTCGGTAGCAAATTGCCCCTTGGTTATTCAGTAAAAAGACTTCTGGGGTACTTTCGGCACCAAAGCAATGGGCAACATCCTGGGTGACATCCCGCAGGTAAGGAAAATTCAAGCTTTGTTGAGTGGCAAATACTTTCATTTGCTCAAAGCTTTCCTGGGGGTTCAGCATCGCATCGTTGGCGTTGATCCCAATTAAGGTTAAACCTTGAGGCTGAAATTCAGCTTGAAGTTGTTTGAGTCGCCCGATGTATCGTTCCACATCCGGACAGTGATTGGCCAGAAAAACCACGCCAACAATTTGATATTGCTCTAGATAGCGAGCGAGATGATGAACGGTATCGTCAACCCCAGGTAACTCAAAGTCTGGAGCATAACTACCTATGGGCGCACCCGTCTTTTCGATTAAACTCATTTTGCTCTAAACGGTGAGAATGCGATCGGCTTGCAAGGCTAAACAAAGGAACACAGGAGTTCTCTAGATCGGACCCAGGGCGCTTTCCAATCGGAAATCGGATTGCTAGCCTTGATAGAGTGTCCTAGAAGGTATTTTCGCACAACCTTTGGCACTCCCCGAACTCAAGCACCGGGGATTCTCCGCCAGAGGGCCTCAGCTAACGGTGAGGTTGGGAGCGTTGGTTGCCTCTGGCCGAAGCAATCGTTGTGCCAATCAACACTACAACCGTAATCGGGATGACAAAGATTGCCATAAACTGGCTGTAAATTGCCAGTTGAGCGCCATCGGTGGCTTTGAGGAACAGATAGAGCGCGTAGGCGACGTAATACCCAATAAATAATAATCCTTCTGGTCGAGAAATGCGGCTTTCGCTAAAAAAGACTGGCAAGCAGGCGATCGCCACTGCGATCATAAAGGGAAAATCAAATTGCAGAGCAACGGGCGAGACAATGATTCCATTCGGCGAGACAATGGCACAGAGCGCTAAAACGGCTAATAAATTAAAAATATTACTGCCGATTACATTCCCCACTGCAATATCGCGTTCGCCTTGGTAGCTAGCCGCCAGCGAAGAGGCGAGTTCGGGCAAAGAGGTTCCCGTAGCGACGAGGGTTAAGCCAATCACTAACTCGCTGACTTGCAAGGCGCGGGCGATCGCGATCGCTGATTCGGTTAACCAATGCGCCCCAAGCACCAAGAAAACAAACCCAATTAAAATCAGACCGACATTGACGATCCCGGTTTGAAAAGCGGGCGCAGATTGAGCCTCGCTAGGCAAATCGAACTCGTCGAGACTTTCTTCATTGCCATCTTGCAAGCCCTTATAAATCAGATAAATAGTGTAACCCACGCCCCCAATAAACAGAATCGTCCCATCAAAGCGACTAATAATGCCATCTCTCCCCAAGATGAAGGTGAGAATTGATACTCCAATCATGAAGGGGACATCAAAACGAATTAATTGACGGGCAACCGGAAGCGGTGCAACCAGCGAAGAAAGACCCAGAACCATCAAAATATTAAACAGATTGCTACCGATGACATTGCCAACAGCAATATCGGCTTCACCCGCAAAACTCGATTGAATGCTAACGGCAAGTTCGGGCGAACTCGTGCCGTAAGCCACAATGGTTAAACCAATGACCAGCGGTGAAATGCCCGCCATGATGGCAATTCGGGCAGCACCTCGCACCAACAAATCTGCCCCTAGGACTAGCAGCGCTAGCCCCGCCACCAAGAATAAAATTGTGGTGATGTCCATATTCAACTAACTGCGTCTATTCTTAAACTTACCTTAAGTCTTTAAGGCGATTTCCTAAAAATTAAGAATTTTAATGTGTGGAATCTAGAGCGCAGTTAGCGAGCAATTCTATCTACCGTTTCGAGCGCGATCGCGGTTCAACTCCAATAGTTGCACTCAGATAAACCCCCAAACGCACTAACACATTTTGATTGCTGCCATGCGCTCCAAAAAAGCCCATAATTTCGTAACCTTGGGGCGCTTCAAAACAGAACGGCTGTACCTGTTGTTTGCCGCTACCACCGCCAAATACCTGAGACTGCAAGCCTTGAGCCGTTTGAAATTGTAAAGTAATAATTTCCTGCTGGGGGTATCCTGGTCCTTGACTGCCCCAGGTACCATAAATATGCGTTAAATAATCATCTGGATCTAAAATAAACTCGCTGAGATTTCCTCCTTGACCCCCCACCGCCATCGACTCATAGAATTCAGGGGGATTGGTTGCCAGATTTTCATATTGGACTTGCAGACTACCAACCGCCCATCCCGCGTGGATGCGTAGCCGTTTAATCCGAGATTGAGGGGCGGTTTCCAGGGGAGAGATCTCAAAATCGGTAGCGGGGACTAACCCGCCAACCGGCCCCATTCTCCACTGGGCGGTGTCGGGGGTGAAAATGGTTTTAACCACCTTCCAAGCCGATTGATTGCCAATTTTGCCGCTTTTAACTAAGCTAAAACTGCCAAAAACGGTTTTATCCCCTCTCGGTTTAACGCCCGTTAACTGTTGAATTTCTGAGGTACTTAAGATCCATCCAGCGGCGGCGGCTCGTTCGAGGTGAGCAAAATGCGCTAGCGGATCGGTGGGTTGGAGAGCGTTGGCAAAAACTTGAATTAATAGGGCTAAATCTCCTAGGCTGTGCGTGCGCTCTAGGCGAGTCGGTCCATTATCGACAGAGGCGATCGCATTGGGCAGTTGTGGAAACTCAAAATTAGCCATTGTTCCCCCCGCTTGAAGGTGAGATTGCAGCCGAGACAGCAATTGTAACTGTTCTAGAGGAATATAACTGGCATTAGTTTGCGGACTAATACTGAGTTCGCCAACAGGGTAAGAATCGCTTTCAGTCATCCGATCGTCAAGAACCACCACTCTTTGAGTTTACGCGTTTCCCAGACCGATGCGATCGCTCTTATTCGAGATTTCTGGGTTCGGGCCAAACCGCGAGATCGCCTTCTTGGGACAACGCCCCAATGTATTGCAGATCCGGGGTAAACAAGACCTGTTCGAGGGGAACGCGATCTGAGTTGGGGGTTTGAAACACTTGCTTTTGCGTCCCCGTGTTGGTTTCCCAGCGGCGAACGGTGGCATCTGCTCCGGCGGTGAACAGCGATTGTCCATCTGGGCTAAACTCAGCATCAAGAACTGGGGCGGTATGTCCGGCAAAAATCCTTTGTAATGTTTGAGTTTTTGTATCCCAAACCTTAGCCGTTTTATCCCAAGTGGCAGTCATCACCCATTGACCATCTGGGCTAAAGGCTGCACTGCTGAGGGCGGTATCGTGGGGCAAAATGGCGATCGCTTTTCCAGATTTCGCTTCCCACAGTCGAGCCGTTTTGTCCCAACTGGCGGTAATAATTTGCTGGCCATCTGGACTAAATTGGGCGTTGGTAATGGGGGCTTGGTGGCCTTGCAAAGCGTGAGTGCGATCGCCTGAATCAATATCCCACAGATATACCTGGAGATTATCGCCGACGCCGAGTAATTGCTTGCGATCGGAGCGAAAACTTAAATGGCGGATCGCCGTAGTTTGGGGGGTTGGGGTTTCCAGGTCGTGGGAGAATTCTAAAGCCGGGGATTCGGCTTGCACAGTCCACACAGATACCTGACCTGGCGCTGAGGCGATCGCCACTTGCGCTCCATCCGAGCTAACCGCTAGCCCGGTGACTGCATCCAAGGGCGCGGGACGAGCCGATAAATTTAATGGAATCTGGCGAATTTGATGGGGATTTGCCCATTCCACCCACCAAAAACGAGGCATGGTGGTATCTTTTTCTAAGGCAATCAGCGTTGGTAACGCTCGCTTGGGTAAGAATTTAGCATGGGCAATGGAGCGATTGGGTAAGACAGACAGGGGAGCTTGACTCGACTCAGAATCAGGCAGGGAGCTACTATCCAATCCCGAAAACGTTGAGAAATGCTGGTGCAAGCGGTGGAAAAAATGCCCCGCCTGGGGTTCGGACTGAGCCGTTGTCAGGACAGGTTCCCCTTCAGGAACGCTAGCCGCCCGATATTGATTGAAGGTCAAGCCAAGGGCAACAATTAAAGCTACAGGAATCGCCGTTTGCAAGATTTTTGAGTCTTTTTGGGCTTGAAAATGTTGCTGTTCTGAAAAGCCAAAATACTGTTGAGCTAACGTCAGGCTGTCTTGAGAATAAGCCACTAATTGCTTTTTGGCTTTGAGGAGGTGGTGTTCGGGTGACAAGTATTTTAAGGTCGTGCAAGATTCTTCCAGGGGAACCAAACTTGGTTCTAAGCAGGGGGTGGGGAGCAGGTCGGGTTTGCTTAAATCGATTGGGGGTGGCTTGGGTTCCGTATGACCTTTAGCACCTTGACGCGCCATTGGCATCGATCGCGGGGGTGGGGGTGGAGGTGGCGGCGTGGCGGCAGCTACGGGGGCGCTGTGGGTGGCGCGGGTGAGAATCATTTCGCTTCCCGAACTTTCAAACAGGGGTTGTTGCAGTTCGCCTTTGAGCTTTTGGCTCACCCAGTTAGTCAGCGAATGGTTGGTCACGATCCGACTGGGAATGCTTCTGGGGTCCAGTCCAGAAATCAGGGCGTCGGTAAAGACGCTGTAGCGGCTGTTTAACGATTCATAGGCCGATTCGTATTCGCGAGAAGCGGCCATAAATAGGCGGTCGGTTCCGGCTTTGGCTCCCGGATCGGCGTCGAGAAAGTTGAGCAATTCGCCGCTGTGACAGCAGTCTAGTAAGATAATGCGCTGGCGGACTGGGCTTTCTTGCAGCAAGCGCCTCAGCCAAAACAGGGAGAGTCCATAAAAGCTCTGTTCGGGGTTGGCGTCGCTGACGGCTAGATAGCCTTCGCGAATTCCGGCTTGTTTTTGCAGGCCATGTCCGGAAAAGTAGAAGAGGGCAGTTTGCGGGATGTTGTCGCCGGGGGGTTTGAATAGGCGAACTAAAGCGGCTTCGAGTTCTCGGAGGGTGACAGCCGTTTTTAAGCCGACTTGAGGGCGGTTCTGTTGGATAATTTCGGGTAAGCGATGAATGCGGAATTCTCCGTAGGTTTGGAGTTGTTGCGCGATCGCCTCGGCATCGATTGCCGGTGCTTTTAAGTTGGGCAAGTATTGATATGTATTGATTCCAACGATGAGCGCATCTCGCGACATTTGACACCTTCCCTCACAACTGCACCACTTTCGTTGGCAGAGGGTTCTTGTCAGAAACTCTGCCTGTCAAAGTTAAATGAATAAATGGAACTTGCAGCGCGATTCTCCAATGGAGAGATCGCAGCTTTTATCAGCATTTTCCGCAGCAGTTTGCTACGTTCCTTTATAGATTTTTCAACTCTAAGGCGGACGAAAATATAGCCAAGTTACACTTAACAGGGAAAAGCAATTTATTAACTTTCAATAGGCACGCCTATATCTGACAAATCTTCTGCGATCGCTGCTGAGAAGCCGATGCTTCTAGGAGCCATATCGATGAATTCAGAACGATTTATCAGATCGCACTGTAGACGATAGCTAAACTTAAAGATTTTGTAAAAGGGGTAATGCCCCCTCTTGGCATTGACAAATAACGGGGATAATTTGTAGTATATTTTGTTTCCCTCTTCACCCTTCGGAAATCTAGCAGGGAATTGAGTATTATTTTTTACTTATTAATGACTGGCAGCGCTTTTTATTCGGAGCGGTAATTTAACCAATGTTGGATCTCTTGAGCCAGCCAAGCTGCTTCTTGATTGCCCAAACTCCGACCTAAATAATAAGTCGTTACGGGCGTTTGAATCATGATTTTTACAGCCTGGCGACCTTCTAAGAAAACTCCAAATATCTGGTTTAAATCCTCTTGATGTCGGGCATAAGTCCAACCCCAAAGTTGTCGTTTTAACTCCAATGAATCTCGACTGAGGCGCAACGTCGTTCTTTGACCAGATGCGATCGCCAATCTCACTAACACCAATAAAATAAACAGCAGCCCTAACCCCGGCCAATGTCTTGAGATAGCGGTTGTAAACGCAAAGACAAAATACCCAATCAATAGTCCAGAGCAACCGACTCCATTGGCGTTATGACTGCTCAGATTGAAACCGCGTTCGGGAATCACAATCTCAAGCTCAGTGGGCGATCGCTCTAGCTGAATGCGAGTGTAACTGGGCTTGTATAATTTCCGCAGGATCGGCTGTCCTTTGCTTTTAAACTTCGTCCAGCCTTGGTTAGACCGAAGCATCTCTAACGCCAGACGCGCCTGAGCAAATCGTTTTTCAATCGCAATTTCCGTCATCGTTTCAATCCAACTGACGAAATTGCGATTGATACTAACGCGATCGGCAAATTGAATCTTAGAATCCTTTTGGGGCAATTCCGCCGGAGACACCCCCGTCAGCAGGTGAATTAACGTCGCCCCCAAGGCGTAGAGATCCGACGCCGGAACCGCCCGACCCCAAAATTGCTCTAACGGCGCATATCCGCTCGTTCCCACCACCGTAAACGTTACCCCAGTCACGGCGGCTTGAGCTTGTACCGCTCCAAAATCCACCAAATAAACTCGCTTATCTTCTCCCAAAATTAGATTGCTCGGTTTGATATCGCGATGCAGCACCGGGGGACTGAGTTCGTGGAGATAAATCAAAATTTCCAGCACTTCAATCGCAATTTGACGGACTTGTTTCTCGCTAAAACGCCGTCCCTGTTCTAACAACTCCTGAAGCGAGTGACCGGGAATGTAATCTTGTACCAAACCAAACCAAGGTACTCCGCCGCCTAACGCCTGGTCAATGGAAAAATAATCGCGATAGCGGGGAATTTGCGGGCGATCGAGTGCTTGTAAAACTTGGGCTTCCCGTTCAAACAGCTTTAACTCTTCCCAGTGCATTTGCGGACTAAACGCCAGCAATTTGACCGTCACAGATTCTTGCGTTTCTAAGTCCAACGCCAGCCAAGTTTGCCGACCGGCAGCGGTGCGTCCCAACTGCCGTTGCAGTTGATAGCGTTCTTGAAGAATCTGCTCGACTTGTAACATGGGAAACTCGATAAACGTTTGAGTTGTTGCCTTGGGACTCTCTCAAACTACGGGATTACAGCCAGCCATTACGCAGAAAAAAGTACAAAAGATCGGGGCGCAAAAAGTCCAAGTTTCGATTCCCTCGATCGATACTTCTCTACTTTAACGAAAACGTGCCATGAATTGCCGATCGAGCCAGTCTTTCCATTGCCATAACCCCACGTCAGGGCCGCAACCCAAAGGCCCCCAAGAGGCGATCGCTCTTTTGTCCCCCGTGCCAATTAAGCCCAGAAAGCGCTTTTGGGGAGAATAGGGTTGGAGAGGTTGACCCGATAAGGCGCGTTGCAGGTTGTTCCCTAGGGGTTTTCCCTGGCGGACGGCAAATACCCCCGCTTTTGGTCGCGGATCGCCTACGAGGGTGGCGACATCGCCCGCCGCAAAAACGCGGGGATGGGAAAGCGACTGCAAGTTAGAGTTAATAGCGATAAAACCGCGTTCGTCAGTCGCTAAACCCGATGCTTGAATCCAGTCGGGGGCAGAGGCTTGCGTTACCCAAAAAACCGGGTGACATTCAACGCTTAAACCCGATTGACAAATGACCTGGGTGGGGGTGACGGCTTTGACTTCGGTTTCTAAATGGAGTTGAATCCCGTTTTGGTGCAGTAACTTTTCTAGGGTTTGGCTCACATAGCGGTTGTGGTGGGGGGTTAGGCGATCGCTACGGTGAAAGAGATGAATCGCGATTTGCGAAGCGAACCCTAATTGCTGAAAGCGTCCCCGCATATTGAGGGCCAACTCCACCCCGCCCGCCCCACCTCCGACAATACCGATAGATTGGGGGGTTTGGGGCATTTGCTCTAAAAATTGGTTCCAGGCGGCGAGAAATTGCGGGACGGGTTTGGCGGCGATCGCGTTTTCCGCTGCCCCAACTACGGTCGTTTTCGCCGGGGTACTGCCCACATCAATCGACAGCCAATCAAACGCCACAGGCGGGCGTTGCTCGCACAAAACGCGCTGATTTTCTAAGTCTAAACCAATGGCGCGATCGCAGTAGAATTGAACGCCTGCCTTTTGGCAAAGCGGTTCTAAAGGAATATGACAGGTTTCAAAATCATAAAAACCCGCTACATGACCGGGCAACATTCCTGAATAGGGGGCTTGAGTGGTATCGCTAATCAGCGTCACCCGCGCGGCTGCTAAAGGGCGCTTTCTCAGTTGTTCCACAACAATCGCATGGGCGTGTCCTCCCCCAATCAACACCAATTCAGCAGTTTGCAAGCTTTTGGTCATTTCTATCGCCCCCGTCGATCGACTTTCCGAAATCTTACCGGGTACGAGGTGAAGCTATGCAAAAGAACGGTTTATTGAGTGGGGGAAGACGATGCCAGCAACCCAAGTTAAAGTTGTTCCGTTGTGTTTAAGCTTTCTGGTTGTGGGCGCACTAGCCGCTTATTTGCCCCATCCTGCTCTGGGCCCTAGCTTTGTTCAGCAATTTCAGACGCACTTTAACCAACCATAATTTCTCTGGCGAGTAAAAAAACTAACAAGTCTGTGTAAAGGCTTAATAAATTCTCTCGCCTCCATTTATACCCGTTGAGTATCCTGGGTACTATGATGCAAGTGAGGCGGGTTATAGCAAACCTGCAACTTAGAACTCATGACGGGAGTGGGTCGAGCCAGCCATATGGAAGAGTGCTTACTGGATCTCAAGCGCGATATCGCTGAATGGATTGAATCGCTACAACAGGCTGACCAAATGTTTCATCACATGATGTCAATGGAATTTTGGTCAATTGCCCGCACAATGGATGATATTGAGCCGGGGTTCTGGTCGCAGTACATGCAGAACCGGCAGGAGATTTTTCAGCAATCGATGAGAGAACGCGCCGCCCGCCGTCAAAAAAGCGTTCCAGAATCGAAGCCTGAAACCCCTGTTGCCCGTCGAGAGTCTCCGTTTAAAGTCAATGAACCCACGCCCGCCGAAGAAAATTCTGAGCGTATTTCTTTGTTTCTGGCTCCCTTAGACCGAGATTTGCCCCGACTCCGCCAGGTCAGCCCCCAGACAGAGGTGCGACTACCGACTAGCGATTAGCGCTAGATTGGAATGGGGTTTTAAAAGAGATTCATGTCAGGCTTAAATTCATCCATTTCACAAATTAGCGTTGAAGAGTTGGCTGTGCGTCTGGCGTCCTCGCCGGATAATTTGCAGTTGATTGATGTGCGCGAACCGGAAGAAATCGCGATCGCCCATGTGCCAGGGTTTGCCATTCTCCCTTTAAGTCAATATTCCCAGTGGTCTGAGGAAATTCACCAGCGTTTTGACAAAGATGCGGAAACGATCGTTATGTGCCATCACGGCGTGCGCTCGGCTCAGATGTGTCAATGGTTGCAGAATCAAGGGTTTACTCAGGTTAAAAATTTAGCAGGAGGTATTGAGGCTTACTCGCTCCTCGTCGATCCCGCCGTTCCTCGGTACTAGCCCGCTCGGATCTCAGAAACCTTAAAATAGCTGCTATCCTTTGACTAAGCCAGTCTAACTCAGAGGTTCGGGTTCGCCCTTTACCTCAAATTGAGGTGCAGTGGGTGCGTCTTTTGCTCTCTTTTTCAGTTGACTTTCTATTCAGCCTAAATATCGCTGAACTTTAACACCCCCTTTTCCTTTAATAAAATCGGCTTTGATTCAAAATGTACGTGAAAGTTAACCTGAACGAACGTCAGCAGCGGGTTCTTAAGGCAACTGTAAGTCATTACATTGCAACAGCGGAACCTGTCGGTTCTAAAGCATTGGTGGAAGAATATGATTTCTCGGTGAGTCCGGCTACCATTCGGTCTTGTTTGGGCTTTTTAGAGAAATCGGGTCTGCTCTATCAACCCCATACGTCCGCCGGACGCGTTCCCTCTGACTCTGGCTATCGCGTTTATGTAGATCAATTAATTGCACCCAATGAAGCAACTGCGCGTCAGGTGGAATTGACGCTCTCTAAAAAACTCAATTGGGAAAATTGGAGCCTAGAAGCTTTGTTGCGCTCGGCAGCGCAGACGCTCTCAAATATTAGCGGGTATATTACCTTAATTACGATGCCCCAAACTGCGATCGCCCGCTTGCGTCACGTTCAGTTGATTCAAATTGAACCGGAACGGGTGATGCTTGTGGTGGTGACGGATAGCTACGAGACGCACTCAACGCTGATGGAGTTACCCAATCATCCCGATGGAAGCGTTGTGGAGCTTGAGAGGATTGAACGGGAATTGCAAATTCTTTCCAATTTTCTCAATTCTCACCTGCGAGGGCGATCGCTCACAGAAATTTCTCATCTAGACTGGTCGGAGTTAGACCGCGAGTTTCAACGCTATGCGGAGTGTTTGCGCTCTTTGCTGACCGATTTAATGCGCCGTTCTCAATCTCCGGTATCGACTCCCATTTGGATGAGTGGCGTGGCTGAGGTGTTGCGTCAGCCAGAGTTTGCTCAACTTCAGCAAGTGCAAACCTTGCTACAGTTGCTTGAAGAGGAACCCATGCAACTGTTACCGCTGATTTTTGACGATCTCTTTGAGACAGAAGTCCCTGGGAAGCGCGTGAATGTTTGGATTGGGACAGAAAATCCCCTCGAACCCATGCAAACTTGTACGTTAATTGCTTCGACCTACCGTAAAGGCTCGGTTCCGGTGGGTAGCGTTGGCGTATTAGGTCCAACTCGCATGGTTTACGAAAATGCGATCGCCGTGGTTGAAGCAACGGCTGATTACCTCTCAGAAGCCCTATCTTAGGGGATTTCCCACTTCCTCGCCTAGGGAGTGGGAGATTGAGCGTAATTCGCCTCACAGGCGTTCAGAATTCGCAGGTCATTATCTGTAATCGTTTCAATAGAATAAAGACCTTCGACTTGAAATCGAGTGTCTGGGGTTGGGTTTTGGCTAGAGGCAACGCGCGATTCTGTTAAGTTTAAAGAATAGGCTGTTGTTTCTTGGGTATAGCTTTCGGTGAGGTTCAGCGCCAGTTGGTTTTGATGAATCACCCCTCGGAAACAATCAAACGCAGAAAAAGGGCTAAACATTGCTCCCATCACCCGATTGCCTTTAATTTTGACAATCATGTAGGCTTGTCCGAGTTGCTGGCGTTTTGGGGAGGAACCTAATAAAAAAATATCGTCCGCTGGGGTGAAACGAGGTAATTCTGAACTCGCCGTTTGGGAACGGTCTTCTGGAGAACTCGCAGAAGCTGTGCTAGAGGCTAAACTCCCAAAGGTGATACTGAACGATAAAAATAGACAAACCGGCTGTAATGTTTTTTCCCAATTCAGAGAAACGGGTTTTGCTGAAGAAAATAAATTGATCAATGGCTTTAACACGTCCGATCCCCTAAAACCTTAAATATTTCTCAGTTTTAGAATAGGAAAGAACGGTCTAACGATTCTTCCCCCTGGCGACTCAGGTTCTTGGGGAAGCAGTCAACACCTAGGATAGAGATTTAAGACGCTGATGAGAGACTGGGGTCTATCCAATGAGGGGTTTGAGTGAGTAACGCCTCAGCCGCGATCGCATCTACAGGCCTAGAAAAAAAGTAACCCTGTCCGTACTCGCAACCCATTGCTTTAAGCTGAGAGAGCTGTTCTTGATTTTCTACGCCTTCTGCAACAATATCTAAACCTAAATAATGCGCTAACGAGACGATGGTTTTAACGATCCCCCAGCCTTCAGTGCTTTGCGGATCGTCCATGCGACTCACAAACGACCGATCTATTTTTAAAGTATGAATGGGCAAACGGTGCAACCGTCCAAAGGAAGAATATCCTGTCCCAAAATCATCAATCGCCAGTTTAATCTCTAACGCTTTAAGTTGATCGAGCAAAGAAACTGCCGAATCGCCGTTAATCATTACCACGCTTTCGGTAATTTCTAACTTTAAATTACTTCCTGACAATTCAGTCTCCTGCAAAATGCGTTCAACTCTTTCAATTAAATTCGGTTGAACAAATTGAACCCCCGATAAATTAACACTCATCATTAAGTCGCGAGTGTGAGGCAGGCGTTTTTTCCAACTGCTCAATTGACGGCAAGATTCATGCAATACCCACCACCCCAACGCAATAATTAACCCGGTTTCTTCAGCCAGGGGAATAAATTCTGCCGGAGAAATCATCCCGCGCTCGGCATGGGGCCACCGCACCAGGGCTTCAAAGCCGCTAATTTGACCATTCTTTAGAGCAACAATCGGTTGATAGTAAACCTGGAATGCCCGATCGTTAATTGCCTGTCGCAAGTCATTTTCCAGTTGCAGTTGAGCCATAACATGGGCGTGCATGGATTTATCAAAGATTTGCGAACAAGATTTGCCCCTGGCTTTGGCGCGATACATCGCCGTATCCGCATCGCGCAGTAAATCTTCAGGTTTTTGATAACCGATGGTACTCAGAACAATCCCAATACTGCTCGTCGTAAAGACTTCGTGGGTTCCTAAATAAAACGGGAGCGCGATCGCCTCTTGAATCCGCTCGCTCACCCGCGTTGCATCGCTGATATCGTGCATCTGTTGCAGCAAAATCGTGAACTCATCGCCCCCCAAGCGAGCCACAATATCGCCAGGGCGCAAACAACTCTGCAAGCGCTGGGCGATCGCCACCAGCAACTGATCGCCGACTGTATGTCCCAAACCATCATTAATCAGCTTAAAGCGGTCGAGGTCGAGAAACAGCACCGCAAACACTGCATCAGGATTCTGTTGAACCCGCTTTAGGGCTTGACAGAGGCGATCGATAAAAAAAGCACGGTTGGGCAAGTTCGTTAAAGTATCGTGATAGGCCTGATAGCGGAGTTGCTCTTCAGCCCACTTGCGTTCGGTAATATCGGTTTGCGATCCGGCCATGCGGTAGGCGCGCTGATGAGCATCGCGCACGGCTAAACCGCGACACAGCATCCAGCGATAGCTGCCATCTTTGTGTAAAAGCCGATGTTCGTTTTCTAAATGGGGGGTAATGCCCAGACGATGGTTGCAGATATCATTGAGGAGGCGATCGCGGTCTTCTGGATGCACGCGGTCTAACCAAGCTTCCGGCACATCCTCAATTTCGTTTTCAGCAAAGCCTAACAGAGACTTCCAGCGCGGGGCTAAATAGATTTTCTGGGCGTCGAGGTCCCAATCCCATAACCCCTCATTAGAACCCGATACCGCTAAAGCATAGCGCTCTTCACTTTTGGCAAGCAAAGCATTGGTTTTGAATTGATCGGCAACGATCGCCGCGCCGCCTGTGAGCGTAAACAGGGCGATGGGGGAGGCCACCAACGGCCAATATCCCCAATGGAAACAGATTAAACTCAGGACTCCCCAAACCAGTTGCGGCAAGATGAAATAGAGCGCCAGAGACGCTTTAAAAGGAGAGGGGTTGCTTTGTCTGTAGCGATCGAGCGTCTTGACTAAAACATAACTCAGGCCGGGACCGCCGATGAGCAAAATCAGGCTCAACCAGCGATCCGACTGTTTGTTTAAAAAGTTATTCCGCAATAGGTTATTAATAATCGTCGCTTGCAGATAAACGCCGTTGGCCGGGGGATTGCGATTGTAGGGGGTGGTCAGCGAGTCGAGGGTGGCTGCGGTTGCCCCAACTAAGACAATTTTGTTTTGAAAGTTCTCTAGGGGCACTCGCCCCTGGATGGTCTCAATAAATGAATATCGTTGGATTTGGTCAACGGGGCCGGGCCAATTTACCCACAGGGGCGTCTCCGCCGTGGGAAACTGAACGGGTTCTTGAACGAGGGAGTGAACTTGAGCCGCCACCACGCCCAGGGCGGGTACGCCTTGAGTGTGAGACTGCACCTTACGGGCAATGCCATCTGCATCTTCTCGCTTGAGGACGTGACCGGTAGCGATCGCGCTTTGCCGGAGTAGGACATTCGGTCGCAACGGTGCCCCCGTATCATCCCAGGATTGCGCTAAAATCACCTGACCCTGCTCTGCCATTGCCTCGGCTAACGCCCCATCATCGGGGGTGCTTTCGGGAAATAATAAGTCCATCACGATCGCGCTTGGTTGGGCGGGCGTGAGGGTTTCAATCAGGCGGACATATTGCTGGCGCGACCACGGAAAGCGACCAAGGGCTTTCAGGCTCGGTTCGTCAATGGCAATGACCACCACCCGGTCATCCCAGGCAATCGGGCCTCGCAGGCGAAATAAAGCGATATAGGCAATCTGTTCGAGGGGTCTCCAAACGCCAATGTGAAATAAACTAGCAACCACAACGGCGGCGATCGCTCCCGGCAAACACGGTAAGATCCAAACCAGATTGGGCTTGCGTTTGCGGGAACGTTGAAGATCGGTTTTAAGGAACGGCCAGTTCATACACTTGCTGTAGTCCTATGGGAGCGATCGCAATTACCTGAATGCGACGGTCGGGCGGTAGGGGAACGGTGACATCAATCTGCCCGTCGTGGGTCAGAATTTGGGGCAAGCCCGCAATTTTGACTAAATTTAGCGGGTCTACTTGGGCGACAATTCTGACCGTTTGGTCGTCAAGGGTTGAGAGCAGTCGTAAATTAAACTGGGGTAAGGGGGTTAAAGGCTTGGGTTCTCCCGGAGGCGGTAAGCCGGGGATGAGCAACACTTCTTGACCGGCCTCCACCAGCAAAGATTGATTTTGGGCTTCGACTAGAATTCGACCTTCGCGGGTGGCAATGCCGGTTTTCCCATCGGGATGAACGCTGACCCCAAATTCGGTACCGCGCACGGCGCTCGATCCGGCTGGCGTTTCAATTTCTAGACTCGAACCCGGATGGTTAAATTTGCGGACGCGGAAGCGGGCTTGTCCGCCCGTCACTTGCAGGCGAGTGACTCGACCCCCATTGGGCATCAGTTGCAGTTGCTGGACGCGAACGGTGGTATTCGCCGAAATGTTGACGGTGCCAATGTCGGTATCGACTTGCAAAACGGCGCTAGACCCATTCCCCGTTCTCAGGGTATCGCCGACTGATTGCAGTCGCATCCCTTTGCGGGCGGGTTCTGAGGATTGCTGGGGAGCTTGATAGGTAACGGTTCCTGCGAGTTGAGTGACTTCTAACCAGCGATGCACGCGGACTTGCACGCTTTTGACTTCATCCGCACGACTTTGATGGCATAGCGCACTGACGCAGAACAGGAGAGGGACGAGGGGTAATATCTGTTTCACGGGGGACTCTCCTCAGAGGTAAAACCTCAATGTCAATTCGGTTTTGAGGGAGATGGAGCAATCTTGAAGAAATTACTACCACACTTTCCGATCCGAGTTTACTCGCGAGTTGCCTGACAAGGAATGGGTTTGTAAACCACTCTGGCGTTAAATCCAAGGTGGCGAAGTTGCATGTTTAAGCTTTCTGCTAGGAGTCTATGGGTAAACGCTCCTGCTAGGATGTAATGCCCCAACCGCGAATCAGTGATAAAGGCAGATGGCACTTGTCGCTGAACGCGATCGAGGAGTTGAAAGTTGTGGGTCGGAATGGCCACAATATAAGGATTGGTACAGGGCTGTCCTAAAAGAATGGGGCTGCTGTCGCTGGCTGCCGCAACATTCCAAGTTAAAGGGGGGGGGGTGGCGATCGCAGCCGGACTCCAGTAAATTGGCAAAATTGCACCTAGGAGTACCCATTGCCAAGCATTTTTCTGCGGTAAATATTCCCCAGTTGGGAGAGAAATGGAACTGCCCGGTTTCACTGCTGCTCCCGCATGGTCAATAAAAACAACATTGGTTGGTATTGCACCCGTACTGCAAACCTGTAAATACTACAGGATTTTTTAGCTCTAGATTGACTCAATTTAGCGATCTCTGACATCGGTGTTTTCGGGGGCTAGCTAGGGATTGGGTTGTTTTCACCAAAACCCTAACGGCAATCTGTTCTACTTACTCCGATTGAGGTGCTTCATCAGGACTCGGTGCGGGAACAGTTTGTGGGGCCTGGGGTTCTAGAGGGTTCTCCGCAGTGGCGAGTTGTTGAATTTGGTCTCGGTACTGGGCTGGAGCTAGCGATGCAGCACTTTCAAACAGAGGTTTAGCTTGGTCGTTGTTTCCTTGGGTTTTGAGGATAATGGCTTTACCTAAAACCGGACGGAAATCTGCTCGATCGTCTTCGATAGCACGATCGTAAATGGCGATCGCTTCATCATAACGCTCTTGGGCAGCATAAACGCGCCCTAATAAGAGTTTAACGGAAAGAGTATCCACACTTCCCGGTTGAATTTGGTTGGCTTGGGGAGCTGTGGCTAAGGTTTCTTGCAGCAAACCAATGGCTGCTTCGGGTCGATTTTGTTGCAACTGCAAGTCTACAAACCCTTGCAGGGCATTAAGGTCTCCTGGTTTGGAAGCCAGAATTTGCCGATAAACGGTTGCTGCGCCTTCTCGGTCGCCTGCATACTGTTTGGCTTGAGCGAGTAAAACGGCGTAATTGGTTTGATCGGGATTGAGTTCTACCAGTTTTTCTAAAGGTGGAATGGTACCCGGAATATCGACCAGTTGCAGCCTTGCTTCTAGCAGTCCGCGCAAAGCTGCTTGATTTTCGGGTTCCCGCTGAAGCACTAATTCATAGCCGCGTGCTTGAGCTTCGAGTTCGGCCCGCTTGGCCGGATCGAGTTCGGGATTTGCCACTTGAGTTGGCGAGGGCGTCGTTTGTACGGTTCGCCTTTGACTAAAGGCGCTGCCAAATAGAGGGATCATCGATACCCCAATCAGGGCAACGACAGCCAGAATCAGAATAATGTTAACTAACGTGCGATCGCGTTTTTGCGTCACCCACTTGCCTTGAACGCTAATGATGTTATTTTAGCGGTCTGTCCTCGACAACTGACTCCGATTCGAGTTTCAATGGGGAAAATTACAACAAAAGTTGCGGATTAATCCGCAATGAAGTTGCATTCAGTAAAATAGCTGAACTAATGCAATCTTGCTGGCCGCTTGAATTCAAGCTTATGAGTTCCTCTCCCGATCCAATATCCCAGCCTAATCAAGATCCTACGTCTCAGCCAACTGACACGCTAGACCCCAAGGGGAATCCTCCCCAAGACAAGTCCATCTCATCGGTTGCGTCTGAACCCGAAACTGAACTGGCTACCACTCCTGAAGATCCTTCAGCAGACCCTTCTCCTGAAGATCCTTCAGCAGATGACCCAGATTTAA
>JAAHGE010000170.1 GCA_010672635.1 Desertifilum sp. SIO1I2
ATGAGGGCACACGGTTGCCCTCATACTATCTAAGCAAGATGACTCCTCTGGTTGCCAACTACTATCTCACTTATCGGTGTAATGCACGCTGCCACTTTTGCGATATCTGGGCATTAGAACCCGGCAAAGAAGCCGATTTTGCAACCATTCAGCAAAATTTGCAAGACTTGCAGCGACTCGGCGTCAAGTATGTTGATTTTACAGGTGGCGAACCGCTATTACATTCTCAGGTCGGGGAAATCTTGTCAGAAGCCAAACGCCTAGGCTTTATGACTAGCCTCACCACCAATACGATTCTTTATCCCAAACGCGCTGGCGAAATTCAAGGAAAGGTCGATTTCCTCAACTTTTCCCTGGATGGTGCGGACGCTGAAACCCACGATCATTCGCGAGGCGTGCGGATTTTCGATACCTTAGTCGAATCAGTGGCGATCGCCAAATCCCTCGGTGAATACCCGGTTCTCAACCATACGGTCACGGCGCAAAATTATCACCGCCTGCACGAGGTTGCCCAACTCGGTCAACGTTTGGGGGTAAGAATCTGGCTCAATCCAGCATTTACGGCTCACGAGCATTACAACTCCAAGAAGAACCCGACGGCCGAAATGGTGGAAGCGATGCGCCAAAGTGCTAGGGAATACAACAATCTTGGTTACAATAAAGCTGCATTGGCGTTTATTGAAGCCGGGGGCAATGACACTCAAAATCCTCGCTGCAAGGCGGTGGATGCGGTGATTGCAATTTCACCGAACGACGAGCTACTCCTTCCTTGCTACCATTTTGCTCAAAAGGCGGTTCCCATCAATGGCAACTTGTACGAACTTTACCGAGAATCGGAAGAGGTCGAACGTTTCCGGCAATCGCAGGGCAAACTGTCGGTTTGTGAGGGTTGCACCGTTTGGTGTTATCTGATACCCAGCTTCTTTAAAGGTGTTGATAAGTATTGGTTGTTGAATCAAGTTACTTATGCCGGAGAATTCCTGGCCAGAAAACGATTTTTACAAGCAGTCGGAGTCTCTTGAACTCCCGTTACCCGATTTTTCCCTCTCCGATGAGGAGGATGACTCGACCGGATCGTATCGCGGATACGAAGGTCGCAGACGTAAGGCGGCGGTCTTACTCACAGTCATCTGGAGCGGTACGATCGCACTGCATCTCTTTTCCTGGGGCATTTGGTTTGTATTGGGCGCGACCGCTTTAATGGGGATTCATGCCGCTCGGATTTTGTCGGCGCGACCGGTTGCTTCGCCCGAACCGTTATTTGAGACAGATATCGAGCAATATCCGTTTGTCTCGCTGATGGTGGCGGCGAAAAATGAGGAAGCGGTGATCGCTCAGTTGGTGAAGATGCTGTGCAATCTCGATTACCCCAGCGATCGCTATGAGGTTTGGGTAATTGACGATTACAGTACGGATCGCACCCCGGTTTTATTAGAAAAACTGGCGCGACAGTACGATCGGTTGCAGGTGTTTCATCGTTCGGCGACGGCAACGGGAGGTAAGTCTGGGGCATTGAATCAGGTGTTACCCCTCACCCAAGGGGAAATTCTCGCCGTGTTTGATGCAGATGCTCAGGTGACGCCGGATCTGTTGCAGCGCGTGGTGCCGTTGTTCCAGCGTTCTCAGGTAGGGGCGGTGCAACTGCGAAAAGCGATCGCCAATGCTTCTGTTAATTTCTGGACGCGGGGACAGATGGCCGAAATGGCACTCGATAGCTATTTCCAACAGCAACGAACGGCGATCGGCGGAATTGGCGAATTGCGCGGAAACGGTCAGTTTGTCCGGCGCAAAGCAATTGAACGCTGCGGGGGATGGAACGAAGAAACAATTACAGACGACCTCGATTTAACCATTCGCCTGCATTTGGATGATTGGGATATTGAGTTTGCTCTAGAACCTGCCGTTCAAGAAGAAGGCGTCACTCGTCCAGTTGCCTTGTGGCATCAACGCAACCGTTGGGCGGAAGGGGGATATCAGCGCTATTTAGACTATTGGCGCTTGATCGTCCGCAACCGCATGGGCTGGCGGAAAACTTGGGATTTATTCATGTTTTGGATTATCCAGTATTTCTTGCCGAATGCAGCGGTTCCCGATTGCTTGATGGCGATCGCGCGTAGCAAACTCCCCGTGTATAGTCCCGTAACAGCATTGATGCTGCTGATGTCTGTCGCCGGGATGTTTGGCGGTTTGCGTCGCATCCAACAAGCACAACCTAGAACCCAACCGATCTTTACTACCTTGATCCAAACGGTGCGCGGAACGTTTTATATGTTCCACTGGTTATTGATTGTGGCAACCACATCCGCCCGGATTTCTGTTCGACCCAAACGGCTAAAATGGGTGAAAACCTTGCACCAAGGCAGCGGTGAAGAGAGTTACGAGTTCTAAACGAACCGCTCAATTCCGTCCCCTCAACCGCGAGAAGCAGCATCTCGCGGTTTTTCAGTCAATACTAATCTCGATGCGGCGGTTGCGCTGGCGATTCACTTCCGTGTCATTGTCTACGAGGGGGCGAGTCTCGCCAAATCCAATGGTTGTCCATCGATATTGAGTATTGAGACGATCGGTTAAATATTGCTGAACGGCTTGGGCGCGTTCTAACGACAGAATTTGATTGGTTTCGTCGTCGCTGGTATTGTCCGTATGGGCAGCAATGCGAACGGTGGCTTGCGGGTGGTTTTGTAACTCAACGACAATATTGTCTAAAACGGGTAAGATATCCTCTCGCAGCAAGCTTTCATTGCGACTAAACAGAACATCGCTCGGTAGCGTCACGAAAAACTTGGCAGGTGTTTGCGCCGCTTTCCCGCTTCCCAACGCGTCTGAGAGTTGTTGCAGGCGAACTTCTAAAGGGCGATCGCTGTTCGCAGTCCCGAATTGAGTTTCCAGGGCGGCGGTACTGGCGAGCAGTTGTTGATATTGCGCTTGAAGTTGTTGCAACTCGGCTTGTCGCGTTTGCTGTTGTTGGGCGGTTAACTGGGGAGAGGCTTGCTGAGTGGAAATTTGCGAGGCGGTTGGGTTGCTCAAAATGCCTCGGTTCAGCAAATCTGGAGAAGAACGCCGAATTCTCTCAAACAGGGGTTCTTCCGGGTTAGAGGCGGGGTAAAAATGGGCGATCGCCACCCCCACAAAAAAGGCTAGCCCGCCCCCGACGCCCAGTAGCAGCAGGCGAAATATAATAATCAAGACTTGCCGAAAGGCGCTTCCACTCCGAGAAGGAGATGGGATTTTTTGAGGGGTTTTAGATTCAGTCACCGGCTTTTTGACAGGCACGCTACACCACCAAGATGCTATCAAAAACTGAGGGACAAGCGAACGATCGCCCCGCCCTCTGCTTTGTCCATTCTCCCCCACTGACAGCCACTTTCCGGTAGAACAAGGAGAAATATCAACGTTCGCCCCTGCCAATTGCTACACTTCATTCAAGTTTTCGACTCGATGCTATGGCTTTCACTGAACAGTTTAAAAAAGGCTGACGACAAAAAATGCTTGTCTAAAATAAGATAATCTGATCAATTCCGCTACGCAGGAGCTAACTTTACCATGCTCGCCGCCAAAGACAAACCCACCCATTTAACCCCAGAAGAATACTTGGCTTGGGAAGAACAGCAACTTGAAAAACACGAACTGATTGACGGGGAAGTTTACGTCATGAGCGGTGGTAGCAAAAACCATAGCCTCATCTCCGTCCGACTCATTACCTTATTCGCCAACCATCTAGAAGGAAGTCGCTGCGAAACAACTAACTCAGACCTGAGAGTTAATATTGCTGAAACTAATAATTATACTCATCCAGATATCAGCGTCACCTGCGACGAACGCGATCGAGCCACAACCCAATACATTACCTATCCCTGCTTAATCGTTGAAGTTCTCTCAAAAACTACCGAAGCTTACGACCGTGGGGGAAAATTCAGAATGTATCAAAATAATCCCGTCTTGAAAGATTACCTATTGGTGAGTTTCACCGCCATTGAAATCGACCTATATCACAAAAATGATGCGGGACAATGGATGATCGTTAACTATGGAGAAGGCGACACTATTGAACTCAAAAGCATCAATCTCAGCTTTCCCATTGAACAAGTATATCGCGGTTTAAACCTTACCCTAGAATCTTAATCGATTCGATTACTGGCGATCGCCTTGAGCGTATTGTTGGGCTTGTTGCAGTAAGTTTTGGGCGACTGGATCGGCTGGGGTAAAAGCCCTGTCGGGAAAGAAGAAAAGTTGTCCGCTAGCGAGAACCAGGAAAATGACTTCTCGGAAGGCTAAAAAGGTGGTTTGTCCGATACTCCACTCCTCCGGGAGGAGACTAGGATAAGGGATGACGTTGTAGCCTTGGGCGCGAAATTCAAACAGCGATCGCCATAAATGAGGCGGATCGGTGATTAATAACAGGGTGGGATAATCTTGAGGGGGAAGAATGGCGGCGGTAAATTGGGCATTTTCCCGCGTTGTCAGGGAGCAATTTTCACCATTGAGAGCAGTATCGGGAATTTGATTGGCGCGTAAAAGTTCGAGGGTGGGGGGAGTATCGCCCGTACCGCTGACAAAAATCAGAGGCGATCGCCCAGACTGCCACAGTTGGGTAGCGGCTTGCACGCGTTCGCTTCTAAAGGGTTTTCCGCGTCCTAAGATGGCGATCGCATTCACTGGAACCCCCGGATCGCTAGGCAGAAAGAGGGCCTCTTTAACGCCCACCATCAAGAGAATCACAGTTAAAACTAAACCCGCAACGGCATAGAACAGGGGGGAACGGAAAAACCTGCGCCGATGCTGGGGATAGCGAACGAGCCAAAAAATCAGAAAGCCGATTGCCCCTGAAATCATCAACAGTAAGATGGGGGAATTCCAACTCACCCAGAGGGGAAATTGAGTAAAGGCGCGATCGCATAAGGGAGAGTCAAACATCGAGATGGCTCCATTGTTGCAGGCGATCGCTTAACAGGCGCTGAATTTCTGTCTGAACGGCGGTTTCTGACAGCCCCGCATCTAAACGCACGATCCGTTCTGGGAATTGTTGGGCGAGGGTGGCGAACCCTTGTTGCACGCGCTGGTGAAAGGCAAAGTCGGCTTGTTCCATGCGATCGGCTTTTCCCCGTCGATAAGTCCGTGCTAACCCGGTTTTGACTTCCACATCTAGCCAAAAGGTTAAATCGCTTTGCAATCCCCCAGTGGCGATCGCATTGAGTTGTTCAATTAGGGTTAAACTCAAACCGCGACCATATCCTTGATAGGCGATAGTGGAGTCGGTAAAGCGATCGCATAAAATAATCGCCCCTTGGCTTAAATACGGTTGAATAAATTCCTCAATATGTTGCGCCCGGTCGGCGGCATAGAGTAAAAGTTCTGTAGTGGGTGCGATCGCTTCTCCTTCAAGTAGCAGTTGACGCAACGATAATCCTAACGCGCTTCCCCCCGGTTCGCGAGTGGCGATCGCACTCGTATAGGGTAAGCGATGTTCCGCAATTTGGCGACGCAACCACTCGCAGGTGTATTGAATTTGGGTCGTTTTTCCCGCCCCTTCACCACCTTCAAACACAATTAACCGACCTTTCATGGAACTGTTTTCCTAACCTACAGCGTCAAACCGCCCAGTCTTAACCGGAAAATTCTCAGTTAAAACTATTCAGCCATCAGATTATTAACGATAATGGGATATCAGCTCAACTCAAGGCCACCTATGATGAAAGTCAACGTCTTGGCTGCGATCGCTTCGTTAAGCTTCGCTCCATCTCTTTTCCTTCCGGGTCTAGTTGCTCCCGCGTTCGCCGAAAATGTCGAACACGTCAGACAACTGCTCTCGACTAAAGAATGTTCGGGGTGCGACTTAACTAATGCAGGTTTGCGTTTAGCCAATTTAACGCGAGCCGATCTCAGAGGGGCCGATCTCAGCGGCGTCAACCTCGATCAAGCCGATTTGACAGGAGCCGATCTTAGTGGCGCAAATCTCACGGGGGCTGTGTTATTCCGCACCAACCTCACGGGCGTCAATTTAACCGGAGCCAACCTCACGGGGGCGAATCTCAACGGGGCCTATTTAGCCCATGCCAACCTCACGGGGGCGAATCTCAGTTATGCAAACTTGATGGGTGCTTTTCTAGGCAATGCCAATATTGCCAGCGCCCTATTTTTAAATACGGCGAATCTGCAAGGCGTCCAAGGTTTACCAACGGGCGTGCTGCAACCCGAAGATTACTATCGGATTGGTTATGAAAATGCCAGGGTGGGAAATCATGCCGCCGCGATGGATCAATATAACCAAGCGCTGACGCTTAATCCTAACTTTGCGGCCGCTTACTTAGGTCGCGGAGTGACGCGCCTCCAGTTAGGGGATGCCGATGGCGCGATTGAAGATTGGACAAGGGCTGAAACGTTATTTACCAACCAAGGGAATGATAACGGGGCGCAAATTTCCCAGCAGTTTATGAAAGCGACCCAAGAACGCCTCCGCGCTAGTCGCCGTCGCAGTGGCGGGAGTTTTGTGAGTTTAATGAACTCTTTGGTGCCGCTGTTGTTGCAGTTTTTAGTGTTCTAATTTGGCGATTTGTTTGAGGAGAAATAATCCTTGAATGGAGTTTCCGGCTGGATCTAGGGGAGGGCTATAAATGGCGATCGCGCCTTCCCTAGGTACCCAAGAGAGCAGTAAGCCGCTAACGCTAGATTTGGTAGGAATTCCTACTTCTGCGGCAAAGGCGGCCGAGGCTTGGTATAAGCCGCACTGACGGACAATCTCGGTGACAATCTCGCGGGTTTTGCCCGGTTGAGCCAGCAGCAAACCCAGTTGCGCCACATCGGCGATCGCGCCCGATAAGCAGCATATTCTCTCGTAAATGTCAAGCACTTGTAACGGCGATTGAGTTAGCAATCCGGCTTGCTGCAAGCGTTCGGCGATCGCCAGATTGCGTTGATTAGGGACAGCACGAACCGAGGCTAACATCACCTCATCTAGAAATAGCTGACAGTTGGCGTGTTGATTGAGCCACTCGCGCAAGCACTCCGGATCGGGAAGCAGATTGCACAGCGCGATCGCCCCGCTATTAATCATGGGATTGCGAGGAAATCCCCCATCCGCCTCAAGCTGTTCTAGGGAATTAAACGGTAACTCAGACGCCTCTCGCCCCACCTGCTGAAAAACCGATTCCTCTCCCAGACATTCCAAGAGAAACAACAGCAACAACGGCTTCACAACACTCATCAAGGGAAACATTAACTCAGGATTGCCCCGCGTCCAAGTCTCTCCCTTCAGGTTCCGCATCTGCAAGGCGAAGGCGTTGGGTTCAACTTCTGCAAGGCGGGGAATATAGGTTGGGAGTTGTCCGGTTAGCGATCGCGCCTGTTGTTCCCACACCTCCCACTGCGCCTGATTTAGCCGCATCCCTCCTCATCCTTCCCTTGGTAGTAGGGACACCCCTGACAAGGCCCGCTAGGGTTCACCGCGCAGCGAAGATAGGCAGAACGGGCATTAAAGCGACAACTGAGATCGCCGATAATAATACCAACGCCTTCAATGGATTCGCACTCCGGCGGTAACGCATAAAACCGGGTTTCTTGAGCATAGCGCCTCCGGTAGGCGGCAATTTCTAAGGCATTTGCAAGGCGTTCTCGTCCTTGTCCCTCTGCTTTGTGCATCATCCACAGAGAAATCAAGGGGGGGAGTAAACCAACGACAAATACGACAAGGACTTCTAGCACAGCAATTGATTCTAGCGGTCGCTAGTATAACTCTAAACGATTTTTTGAGGTTGGCGATCGCTGATGAGCAAACTCCAAAAGTGGAAAACTTTAACCTCCCAACTGGTTTTGAACGATCGCTGGTGTCGGGTACGCCGCGATGAGGTTGAGTTACCCAATGGTTGTATTGTGGATGATTATTTTGTTAATCTCAGACCCGATATTGCCCTGATCGTCCCCGTTACGCCCGATCGAGAGTTGGTATTGGTGCGTCAATATCGTCATGGGGTGGGTGAAATTTTGGTAGAGTTTCCCGCCGGTGCGTTTGATAGCCACCAAGAAGATAGCCAGCAAGCCGCCATGCGAGAATTGCAGGAAGAAACAGGTTACACGGCGTCAAGTTGGGTGAAACTGGGAACGCTATACGATAACCCGGTGAAAGATACCAACAAAATTCATATTTTCTTAGCCCAATCTGCGATCCAGACCACTCAGCAGGTTTTAGACTTAACCGAAGACATTGAGTTACTGCGAGTCCCCCTTCCGGAGGCCCTCAATTGGATTTTGCAGGGACAAATTTGCGTTTCAGGTAGTATTGCAGCTTTAACTTTAGCGTTCAATTACTTAAACTCTCAAAATGTCTGAATTATCGAAGACTGAGAAACAGAAAATGCTGGCTGGCGAGTTATATTTTGCAGCCGATCCAGAGTTGGTGGGGTTGCGGAAAAATGCAGCGCGGTTAACTCGCTTATACAACGCCACCACAGAGGAAGAAGGGGACTTGCGATCGCGCCTGTTGCAGGAACTGTTCGGTACCCTAGGGGAAAAAGCAACGATCGAACCGCCATTTCGTTGCGACTACGGGTTGAATATTCATAGCGGCGATCGCTTATACCTCAATTACAACTGCATCGTTCTCGATTGCTGCGAAGTCCGGATCGGCAATGATGTATTGTTGGGACCAAACGTGCAACTCTACACGGCTTACCATCCCACCGATCCGCAGATTCGTCTCATGGGCTTGGAACTGGCTGCCCCA
>JAAHGE010000171.1 GCA_010672635.1 Desertifilum sp. SIO1I2
TTCTCCAGGGAGCAAACGGTACTGGAGAACCACAAAATCTCCGATTTTGACCGTAAAGTCAATATTGTCTAATATTACTTTACGTCGAAATATATTTTCAGAGAATCCTTTAGTGACATTTGTCAGTTCAATTAACTTCATGATTTTTTGATTTTTCCTAATGAGACATTAATTTTTCAACAAGAAATACAATAGTTCCTCCTGCAATAATGGCAGGAACTAGAGGAACGCCCATTAGGGTGAGGGCGAAAAGGACAATTCCTCCTCCCATAAGGCTAGCAGCACTGGGATCTAGAGATGAGAAGTCCACCACTCCATTGAATTTAGTCAAAAGAATGAAAATGCCTCCTAAAATCACGATTTTCAGACCAATTTTCAGAAAGGTATTCAAAGAAGCCAAGAAATCACTGGATAAGTTGTTTGAAGAATTGTTGGGTGATTTTTCCATGATGAAGCATTTAGATAGTGTAATGAATATCTGGCTTTTTCCTCTGAAGTGTAGATTACATCAGAGCTTTGGCAGCGTACCAAACCATAGCCCCGGCACCTAGCGCGATCGCAACTGGACTACCCATAAGGGTGAGTCCAACTAAAACAGCAGAACCAACCGCGATCGCAGCAGCCTCTTTTCCATTCACAGAAGATGGATTTTGGGGACTACTTGTTTTGATAGCAGTTTTCTGACCGGAGTCCGCAGGCTTGTGGCTAGTCGGGAGGGGTTTAGAAGGGGATACTGAATTAGGTGCAGGTTGACGAATAGCCACTTGTACCGCTGAGTCTGGACATTTCGCTAAGGCAGTCGGCCATTTCAGCAGGGGGGGGCAAGAATGTTGAAGTTGTAACGTATATACGGATAAACTGAAGCCGACACCAACCAGCAGCGCAATACTCAGTTTGGCCGCTGTGCGACTTTTCGGGGAAGCGTCGCTAGAAGGTGTTTGAGTGGATGATTGCATAACGCCTAGGAAGGTAAGTGTTCAGATTTGGATCTCCACTAACAGGCTTTTGCCGTATCTCAGCAAACTTAATGGGAATAGGGATACTCTACAAAAACCTAGAATTTTGGGAGAATTTGGAGGGGCTAGCCCTTTTGCTAGATTTCCCACAAGAACGGGAAAAATCACTATTTTGTTTGCTGCCTAAAATTTCAGTCGGGTGGCTTCCTGATGCGCTTGTTGAAAATCTGTAAGCTGTTGCTTCAGTTCTGGAATCTCAAACACTTCCGGATAAGCATTCACCAAAGCTACCATTTCTTGGCCGAGTTGCTTCAGGTCAGTCCGCACAGAAGTGAGAATTGTGTCAGCCGCGATCGCCATAACTTTCCCTATCACCTTTACTTTTGTTAGAATGCCCTACCCCTTCCCCGCGCTAACAACCCAGAATTGCAATTACGAGGGAAAACTCATGAAATCCTAACGATTAAGACCGGAAAAACTCGCTTTAGTCCTAATTTTTTGGTAATTTTCCAGTATCGGCGAGTGCGATCGCTCACCCGCCCGGATAATTTTGACCAATAATAAAGCCCGCCGAAGCGGGCTAGGGAAAAGATAGATTTTCTACACTGCCATTAATAGGCGTCTTGTAACTCGTAGAAATCGGGCGAAATGTAATCCTTACGTAACGGCCAGCCAATCCAATCTTCCGGCATCAAAATCCGCTTTAGGTTTGGGTGTCCCTCGTAGACAATCCCAAACATATCGTAAGATTCCCGCTCTTGGAAATCCGCCGTTCTCCAAATCCAATACACCGAAGGCACCTTTGGATCTTCGCGGGGTAAAAATACCTTAACGCGCACCTCATCCGGACGGTCAGCATTATCGCTCACTTTAATTAAATGGTAGAAACTCACCAAGCGATCGCCCGGCCCGCAATCGTACGCGCCCTGACATTGGAGATAATTAAACCCATAGGCATACAACGCCGTTGCAATCGGTAGCAACACCTGGGGTTCAACCTTAATCATCTCCACGCCGAGATGATCTGGTTCCAAGGCTTCATGCTCAAAACCGTTTTCTTTCAACCACTTCGAGACCTTACCCGTTGGAGTAGGTTTAGTTTCTGCTGCTTCTACAGGCTTGTCCGATTTTTCCTCAGCCACGCTTTACTTCCTCCTTCTTCGCCGACTGGAGTGCCGGGGGGATAGGCATTCCCATCGCTTCTGTCAATTCCTTGGGTGGGGCGTTCCGAGTCGGAGACTGGAGATATTGACCCGTCAGAATTGGCGTTGTGGGTTTCATCTTGTGCTTCACCGTATGATAGCGGTGAGTCGGTAACGTCCGACCGCGTTCTTGCATCGAATCGTTCGCAATTTTCTTGCGTAACTTGACAATGGCGTCCATAATCGCTTCCGGACGCGGCGGGCAACCGGGGATATACACATCCACCGGAATCAGCTTATCCACCCCACGAACGGCAGTAGGAGAGTCAACGCTAAACATCCCTCCCGTAATCGTGCAAGCGCCCATCGCCATCACATACTTCGGTTCCGGCATTTGTTCGTACAAGCGAATCAGCGTCGGCGCGTACTTCATAGTAATCGTGCCGGCGGTGATAATTAAATCGGCTTGGCGCGGACTAGAACGCGGCACTAAGCCAAAACGGTCAAAGTCAAAGCGCGAACCAATCATCGCTGCAAACTCAATAAAGCAGCAGGCGGTACCAAACATCAACGGCCAAAGGCTGGATAAGCGCGCCCAGTTGTAAAGGTCGTCTACGGTGGTCAGAATGATATTTTCTGAAAGGTCGCTCGTGACCTGGGGCCGTTCGATAGGGTAAAGAATTTTTTGGGTATTGTCTGTGGAATTAGAACTCATGACCATTCCAACGCTCCTTTTCTCCAAGCGTAAACTAGGCCGATTACCAAAATGCCGATAAAAATGAGGGCTTCAATAAAGGCCAATAGTCCAAGCTGGCTGAATGCAACTGCCCAAGGGTAAAGAAACACGGTTTCTACGTCAAAAATAACGAACACCAGGGCAAACATATAGTAACGAATGTTGAATTGAATCCATGCCCCGCCAACGGGTTCAACTCCAGATTCGTAAGTGGTACGGCGTTCTGCGCCTCGGCGTGCAGGGCGAACAATGCTGGAAGCACCCAATGCGAGGACGGGAACTAAGCCGCAAATCAGCAGGAATCCTAAGAAATATTCGTAGCCACTGAGGACAAACACGATGAATATCTACCGCGATAAGTACAAAAACTTGTTTAATGTCTCTGTTACATTTTGACACGCTTGGGACAGATGGTGTGCATGGATCGGGCTGCATTCACCATTATTTCGCTCTATCGTTTGCTGCTGCTCTAGCTTATCGATTGAAGGCTGTCAAATTCTGGGGGGAGAGAGGCTAAACTTGATGAGTTTATTTTCGGTAAATGCAATTGAAATCGTTGATGAACCGTTCTTGTTTAGCTTTTTCCGGGATGATCGTCTGGGTGAGTGTGGCAACTTCGGGGATGGCTTCGCCAGCGTCGGTGTTTGTGCCCCATCTCGATCGAATTCGTCAAAGTTTGCCGTCGGGGTGGGTGATGCGCCTACCGTCGGTGGTTTTATTGGGGGAACCTGCCGATGATGGATTTATCGAGCGCTTGTACGTGCGCGTTCAGGGTTCGAGTTCTCCGCCTATGGTGAATGTGAGCTTATTTAGTTGTACGAGCGGTCCTTATCCCTGTTTGGTGGGGAGTTTCGCGGTGGATAGTCAAGGCTCATTCAATGCTCAACGGGATTTAGCCGAGCATCAACGCTTAGGGACGGCTTACCCGCTAGGTTCTGGGGTACAGGGCTATTTGTTGGAAGGGTTTGCCAAACAGCCGCCTAGCCCGTTTTCTACGGTGATTTGGGCGCAGGATCGGGCGGTTTATACAGCTAGTTTTTTAGCGTCCGAGCGCGACAATCTGTTAAAGATGGCGGCTTCAATGGCACAGTCAGCCCCCATCTATCCAATGGGGGCTGCGATACCAGAGGTTCCTTTGTTACCTTTCTAGCGGGTTTTCGCTTTTTGTTTTTCTGACTGTCGCGACTGGGTTGGCGCTTTGGGCGGTTCGACAGACTCGACGGTTGCCATCGGGGGTTCTACTAGGGGGAGACGCTTCACGGGGATATCCGCGCCATTGATAATGGCCCCAAGCAGGCGAAACTCTTCGGATTCTGTGAGTTGATCGACCGATTCTGCCAGCATACTATCGGCCGTGAAACAGGGACGGGTAACTAAAACAATCCCATCGGTGAGGGGTTCGAGTAACAGAGCATCGTTACACAGGCTTAAGGCGGGGCTATCGACGACTACAAAGTCAAAGCGTCCGCGCGCGTCTTCTAGAAGCTGGCGCATTTCCGCCGATTCCAGCAGGGCAGCGGCTTGGCGATGGGGGCCTAGGCTGGGGACGACATAGAGGTTTTCGACGTTAGGCACCAGGCGAATGCATTCGCTGAGTTGTCCATAATACATGAAGGGTTCCAGGGTGCTAGCCGGATCGGGGGCAACTTTGACGGCTCTGGCGAGGGAGTGCGATCGCAAATCCGCTTCTACCAATAACGTCCGCTTCCCAGCTCTAGCCGCCGCAATCGCCAGGTTATAGGCGCTGACGGTTTTGCCTTCTTCGGCGATGGTACTGGTCATCAGCACCACTTTCACCGCTTTGCCCTCAATGGAGCGGAGGTTGCTGCGGAAGCGCTCGTAACTCTCCAGGTAGGGTGAATGCAGAGAAGCGATAATCGGCTCGCCATCCACTTCTGGATCGAAAGCATCGATAAAGGGGAGAATTCCCAAAATATTGACTTCGCGATCGCGCAGAGCGCTGCGGATATCCTCCATTGTTTGCAGAGTTCCCGCCAGCATCCCCAATAGGAAAACCACGGCGGCCCCGGCCACAAAGCCGCCACCCGTTCCAGCCGCAAGCAGTATGGGTGCAGGTAAGGGTTGGGCAATCTCTTCAGAGGCGACGCGAGGCGCTTGGGCGAGGGTGAGCGAACTAGCCGTTTCTGCCTCAGCCGCTTGAGCGTCAATCAGCTTGGCTTGCATCGTATCGTAAAAGGTCTTCTTCAGCGCCACCTGCTGTTCTAAACGAGCTTGCTCCATCTGTTTATTCGGCAAGGCGGCATACTGGCGCTTTAACTCTTCTTCTGTCACCAGAGAGGCTTGTAATTGCTGTTGCAAGCTATCGCGTTGGGTTTGCAGCGCCACCAGATTTTGCGCCAACTGCTGCCGCGCCGGGTCTAAACTGCTATCTTGGCGAATTTGATCGCCGCTTCTCAAGGGAGCCGCTAACCCACCTCCCCCAATCACCTCAGAGGCACGTTGCTGCAACATTTGAGTCAGCATTTGCTGCTGTTGGTTCAACTCCACCATGTTCGGGTGATCCGGTCGCAAGCTCTGGCTGAGAAACTGCATTTGCGACTCGTTGCGGTAAATTTGGGCGCGCAAATCGCCAATAATCGGGTCAGCACTCAAAGCAGCAGAGGCATAGGCCTGATCGGGAGATAGCCCTAAACGCTCTTGCAAGCTCCGCATTTGGGCTTCAATACCTTCAATGGCCAGGCGAATTTGGCGCTGCTGGTTTTGGGTGCCGGTAATGGCCGCCGGGAGTTGTCCGGTTTGGGTGGCTAAAATCGCCGTTTGCTCTTCTCGGATAAACTGCTGTAACTGCTGTTCGGCTTGACGCAGTTCGGTCGTTACTTCCGGGAGGCGCTTGTTGATTTCATCGATAATCGAACGCAGCCGCGCCGTATTCAACAGGCGGCTTTGTTCGACCATTTCCTGCATCAAGGCATCGACAATCACAAGTCCCTGATTGGGGTCGCCCGTTTGATACTGAACGGTGGCAAAGAGTTCCGTTTCAGCTTCTTCTCTTCTACGGCTTTCGCGGTTTGGGAGCCGGACGTTGGCTTTGGAGCGAATCGTGCGGATATCTTCTTGCACTTCCGGTCGATTCGCGACGGCTTGGATCACATTGGGAGCCAGTAACAGGTCTTTTGTGAGCGATTGACCCTGGGTTTGAATCGCCGTTCCGGTTTGCGAGAAGGAGACGGGCGGGCGCGTGTATTGTAAAACGCCGTCAATGCGGTAACTAGGAGGCGCGACGGGCATTTCTGAGAAGACAAAGCCTCCAGTTCCCCCCAAGAGCATCCCGATGGGAATGGCAAACCAATATTGACTCAGGGCAATGAAATAGCGTTTAACAATGGGGGGAGTCATAGGGACTTTGCTCCAGCGAACGGTAAAAAAGTTTGAGTTGGGTCTGTACGGGGAGGGGAATTGATCGTTCTGATGGCGCTAGCAGGTCGCGGCTTTTGACCAATCTTGGGTAAATTTGGGTCGCATTCGCGCTCAATTTTTGCCTCCGCCCCCTAGGGGTTAACCCAAGATGCGATCGCGCCAATTTTATTGCTGATCTGGCCCAAACAAATTTTCGGCACCCTGACGCAACTGTTGGAAGAAGAGTAAAAAGCCGAGAATGTCGCGGAACGGTTGAGTAAAGGTACTCAAAGCGTAGGTAATCCGGGCCACTAAGTTCCGACCCACAATAATCACATCGTTCTCGAGCAGCATCGGATCTTCGGCTGGATTGCCTAAGATGGCTTCTCTGGCATTCAACAAACGCGTTACCGCTTGACCGCGCTCTGGATCGAATCGAATTAGGGCAATTTGCCGAAAGTTCGTATTATCGGGATTGATCCGAATTGCGGCTAAGGCATCGGTAAAGCGACTGCCGTTCGGTAAGGCCAGGGCACCGACACCACCCCCAGCGTAACTTAAAACTTGAATTCTGATCTGCTGCTGCGCCAGGGTAGAGCTAGCCACTAACGTGCGATCGTAGGTGAGATCGTCGGTATCTAAAGTTCGGACAACAATGGCATCCCCGTTTTGCAGGCGCAAGTCGGGGAGGGTATCGGCATTTTTTAACGGGGTAAACAGATCGAGGGTGCGCTCGATAACGCTACCGTCGGGTAGGATGCGCCGGACGCGCACGTCGCGCAAATCCGCCTGTTGGGTGGTTCCCCCAGCGATCAGAATGGCGGTGGAGACAAAGGGGGGATTGAGGGGATAAAAACCGGGTCGGAAGACTTCTCCGGCGATGGTGACTTGGACGGGCCGAACGCCAATTAAGGAGACGGTGACAACCGGATCGATGATAAAGCGATTGAGGCCAAACCGGATGCGTTCTTGGGCTTCTTCTAGGGTTAAGCCGGTGAGGGGAACTCGACCGAGAAGGGGAACGGTGATGTTCCCTTCGAGATCTAGGGCGGCTTGAAAGCTGAGGTCGGGAAAGCGTAGAACGCTGACGCCAATTGCATCTCCGGGGCCGAGGCGATAGAGGTCAAATTCTGCGACTGGATCGGGGGCTGGTGTTGGCGGGAGTTGAAATAAAGGGGGAACGGGAGCCTCTGTACCCGGAAGGACGGGATTAGCTGGTTCGAGTTCTAGGGTGGGAAGTCCGCCTTCTCGTTGCAGGCGCTGGCGGCGTTCTTCAAGGAGGCGTTGCAGTTCGGTGTCGGCGGGTTCGGTTTGCGCGATCGCCTTTTGGGGTTGGATCGACCACAGAATGAAGGTGTAGGACAGCGTGGCGGTGCTGGTGTATAAACTGGCCAATCCTAGACCGATGAAGGTTCGAGGCCAAGAAATGCGCTGAGGCGTTCCGTTACAACCTTCGTCTTTGTGTGCCATACCCGTTAACGATTTCCTGTGCTTGGATGTCTGAATTTTAAAGGGCCTGCCATTAAGGTCGATTGAATGCTTTCTCCTAACGATTCCGCTATCGGCCAGGTTTGTTCGATGTCTCCTAGCGGTTCGATGGGAATCAGCACGCACACGGCAACCCAGGGGGCGCGATCGCGTCGAGTTTGGGCAGCCCGATCGACCCAAAACCATTGGCTAGGGGCGGGATGTCCGCCACCGGGCCAAGCATACCATTGCAAGATGGCATAAGTTTGGCTGGGGTTCCAGCCGCGAAAATATCGGGCGGTGACTTGAGCGGTTGGATGGTCTGGGGTTGCTTCTAGGCTCAAGGATTTGTGGCGGCGAGAGTCGGTGCGCCACTGGCGGGAGAGTTGCTGCTGAAAGCCGTTAATATCGACCCAGGCGACTTGGGGTTGATCCAAGGGGCCGTTTTGCGGTAATAGCAAGACGACGGCGGTTTGGTTGTCTTTTTCGATGCTTTGCACCGACCATTTATGACCGCCGATGAAGATTTCCTGTTGGTTGACGGTTTCCCAACTGGGGATTTCTATCCCGGTTTGGCGTAATTCTTGCAGTTGGCGCAGGGTGATGACGGGCGGGGGAGACATCCAAGGCCATTGGAGTTGTAAGTAACCGGGTAAGGCGGCGACTGCAACCACGAGGAGCAAAAAGCCGATGAGGACGGCGCTGGCTAGGCGCGATCGCCCTGGCAATATTGCTTTGGGAGTCGGACTCATGCGGCTTTCCTCTGCTGGAGAATCCATGTCTTGGGGGGGATTGCCATCGGGTTTTGCATCCATCATGATTGCTCTGACTCCAGTTCGTCTGCTTCAGCTTCGTCGCTCCACTCTTCATCCTCGCGATCGATAATATTCAGCAGCACCACAATTAAACCGAGCATGACTGCGGAATACAGATCGCCTCCCCAACTTTCATGCAACCAGTCAAATAGGGCGGCGTTGCCCGTTCCGTGGAAGTAGGTTAAGAGGGTATTGCGGATAATGTTGGCGGTAACGCTAATTAAGACGGATCCCCCTAAGAA
>JAAHGE010000172.1 GCA_010672635.1 Desertifilum sp. SIO1I2
TCTGATTAGGTGAGAGATTGCTAAAGCGAGTTTTGATGAGGCGTAAAACAAGAAGCAATTCTCGCTCTAAACCCTGTTGTAAACCCTGTTGTAAACCCCGTTGTAAGCCTTGTTCGATTCCTTTTTCCATCCAACTGGTGACAATTTCCATGACTTGTTCCTCCTCGGATAAATCCATTGCGTCGAGTTCGGCTTTGAATAAGACTTCTTCGGATGGGTTCAGCTTGAGATAGGTATCTACAAAGCCGGAAATTAATTGCATTCTAGCGGGATCTAGGCGGAGGGTCGCTAGGAGGCGCAGACATTCGGCTTTAACTTTTGGCCTATCTTCTGGCTGAATCTTCATTTTTGCCATTAAGGCGGCGGCGACGGGGTTAGAAGCCGAGAGAAAATCCCGCCAGTTGAGGCGATTAAGCTGGATAGCCACGAAACTAAAATCTAGCACTCTGCGGTCGGGGAATTCAATCTGATAGCGATCGCTCTCTTGCCTTTGGGGTGTCTCGAATGAGAAGATGACGACGGGGTAGATGGGTAAGGCGTACTTTTCATCTAGCCGCGCAAAGTAATGGAACATCCGCCGCGCAAACCCGGCTTGAGGTGAGGCTTGGTTCTCGACGTGAATTAAAAAACAGGTATCTTCGCCGCGAAATCGGACTTGTGCGAGTAAGTCAACGGTTCGACGTTCCCCAGAGGTGATATCGGTAAAAACTTCTTGGTTGAGGAAGGTGATGGAGTCTGCTTCAATATAACGGGCAACATCGGGTAAAAATAGCTCGATGAATTCCCGGAAGAAGGTTGACAGGAGTTCTTTAAACAGGCGATCGTGGTCAATCATGCTGTATTAAACAACGGATAGCGGCTGTTGAGGAATGGTCTTGGGTTCGGGGAGTGGCATTCCTTCTGCTTGTAACCATTCAATCAAAGATGCGATCGCTTCTTGACCCTTCTGAACAGCTTCTTCATAGGTCTTCCCATCGGTGCATGGCTGCTTGACTAATTCCGCAAATTCTGGTAATGATACAACAAAACAAGCGTCTTCTTCAGACCATTGAATTACCATACTATAGAGTAAGTTCATTCTTCTAAATTCTCCATTTCTTCGAGTTCTTGAACTGCGTTATTAACTTGCTTTTCTAGATATAGAGGTGCATCATCTCCATCTTTTCTAGCAATAACAATTACCTGAGATAAAAGGGAATGACTCCAAACCTGATGACTTCCCTTACCCTGGCGATAAATAAACCCTTTACTTAAAAGTAATTGCTTTAAAGTTCTAATCTTTTTTGGCATCCTATCCTCAGATTTCATTTTAACTTTTTGCAATTCTATTTAACCAAGTCCCTGCTGCCTCTATCTCTTATCTTTTCTGGCTTGGCGTCTGCGATCCCATATAATAATACCTATACCCATTATCAAAAAAATTGGAAAAAGACTTCGCAGGAAGCCCTGGAAAACGGATATTCGCTCACTTGTAGTATTTTCAGGTTGATAGACTTGAGTGGAAAGAATTGTTGCTGTGACTCCACTGGTGGCAAGTCCGATGCTGGCTCCGGCGATGATATAGTTGAGATTGCGATCGCTCTTAGCTTGTTCAATATCAACCATCCCTCGAATGGTGTTGATAAAAGTATCTCTCCCGCGTAAGCCAGGGCTAAGGGCTGCAATATCTTTTTCTAGCTGAAGTTGATATCTTTGAGCAGGGATTTCGATAAAAGATTGTAGTAAATTATCATCGGTGGTACCAAGGACTTGAGCTTTTTTAACTAAGCTATTACGTCGTTCTTGATAGTTATAAAAGTTAGTTTGTAGGGTTTGAAGCTGAACCTCTAGAAAAATTAAACATTGGGAATAATGTTTTGCTATTAAGTAGTTTTTTTTGAGTAGTTGCCTGAGTTGATCTAAGTCAACTTCTAGTTCACCGCTCTGATAAGGGTTGAGTTGTTGAGTGATTGTAAAATCTGAAGGTAACAAATTTTTTTTCAAAAACTCTCTCATAGGAGTTTGAACGCTATTATTATAAGCCCAAAGAATTTTATTGCGATAGTAAAATAGTCGCATCCAGTCTTGCTTGAATTGATCGAAGGTATCTAATTTTTCTTTATCGGGATAGAGGATAATAACGAGATGATTATTTTTTTTGTTTAAATCTTGCCAACGATCGGGTGGAGTCCACAATTCATAAATAGTGGCACCCATAAATTTTTGTGGCTCAAGTAAGATTTGTTGGTCAAAATCAAAAATTTTAGCAGCTTCTTGAGCGATGCAGTCAATTTTGGAATCCGGCAAAAATGATGGTAGTATTCCCAGGATAATCCAAGTTTTACCAATTTTTTTATCTGGCGATATTTGTTCGGTTTTTTGATGAATTTTATTGGTATTAATTTGCTGTTTTAGCTTATGTAAATAACTCAGAGGTTGAGGGTGATGGTGGGGTTCATCTGCGATAAAGTATAGAGTGAGTAATCCTTCTGTGTCTCCCAGATTACAAAGGTAATTGAAGCCCTCAATCGACTCGCGATCTGTAGCGTCTTCGGGAATAAAAGTCAGAGAATTTGTATTTTCTTCACCCTCAGTTAAGGTGTAAGAAAATAGTCCTAGGTGAGGATAGCAAAGTTCAGTCATGGGCGAAAAAGCAGACCGATTACCCACTGCCACCGAGGTTTATCCTTTAATTCGTTAGTTTGAATTAATTTTTCTTTAAGTTGTTTAGCTCTCTCTACAGAATCTGCTTCTAATAGGGTTTGCAGACTTTCTAGAGAACCTAAAGCATCTGTGGAAAGAGAAACATTGTCAACTTCTTTATCATTTGAGTCAGAAGCTGATGCATTGGAGAGAGTAAGAGTAATCTTGGTGCGTGTTTGTTGCTGATAGTCTTTTTGTAGTTCTACGCGAACTTCCTCGTAAATTTTTTTACGGGATTCGTTGTTTAAGGCAAATTTGTGAAGCTTGTGGACAGCTACATTAGGATCTTTTTTGAAATATTCACCAATCTCTCTAAGCTGTTCTTGCTCCGCTTCATCAAGAGAGTCTAGTTCGGCAAGAGTGCCGATAAAAGCTCTTAAAATCTTTATATCTGTAGGTTTATCAATCATTTTAGTCAGGAATTTTCCCAGTGATAGTATAGCCTGCCCAGTGGTAAAGATCGCTATAAGGACGGTAATCTAAGCCTTTTTCTTGAGCTTGTTTTCGAGCAAGAGCAGCAGCATCTTCTAAATTACTTTGACAGCGAAAGTCGTAGTCTGCAATTTCGTTGGCGAGATTTTCGCACCAGGGGATTAAATCAGCGTAGGTGAGGGTACGCATCCAAGTTTGGGCTGCTTTGAGGGCAGCAGGGGGGTTGGTGGGATTGGTTTTGAGGAGTTCGTAGAATTTGATAATGAATAAGGCGCTGGCAATATCGTCTACACTCCACAGGGTACTCATGACATAGGTTGTTCCGGCGGCGAGGAAGGCGCTGGCTAAACCAATAAATTCGTCTGTGATGTTGTCATTGCTGGTTAATCCAGTTTCGCAGGCGGAGAGGCAGACTAACTCATAGGGTAGCAATTTCAGTTGTTGAATTTCAGCAAAGGTGAGTAATTCATCTTGGAGTTCTAGGGCTGAGTTTTGGGGTGCTTTGAAGTCATGTTCGCCGTGACAGGTAAAGTGGAGGTAGCCGTTGGTGGTTTTAATTTGCTGCAAGGCGTTGGTTTTGGTGGCATTGCGATCTTCGAGGCGCGTTCCTTGGTGGAGGTAAGCGACGGCTGGGGCTTCGACATCGGCAAACAGCAGCCAATTTTCTGGATTATTACCGGGATGTTTGATGCAGAGTAAGGGTTGAGTATCGGGTGGGGTTTGGTGGGTTTGGCGTTCGATGCCGACTTGGGCGCTGGGGAGGTAACTAATAGTAAATTGATTGGTGGGAAAGAGGGCGTGTAGGGGTAGTAGGTGTAAGTCGCGGTGGGGAATGAGGATGAGTCGATCGATATCAGTGAGATAGTCGTTGTAAATTCTCTCGATATTCAGCAGGTTTCGCAGTTTGAGGAGATGGGCTTCTAGGCTTTCTTGCCAGGTATGGGAGGTTGAGAGAGATAGGTTGGGTTGCGTCTCTTTGGTTTTGCGGTAGGCTTTATATTCTTCTTTCCAGGTTTGCAGCCATCCATCCAAGGATTGAGTTTGACCTAGAGGATGGTTGATGGGGGTGGAGAGGGTTTGAAGTTCTTGGTGAGGTTTGAGGATAAAGGTGGTGAGGGTGGCGGGAGAAAGATGCCAGTAGAGGAGGGCGGTTGCTGCGGGTTTGGGGGAGGTGGGGTTTGGGGCGAGGAGTGTGAGGATTTCGGGATAGGTGGGACTGGGGATAGCGTCTCGTTCTTGCCAGCCCGTCATCCATTGCAGGCAAAAGTTTTTGCGTTTTTCGGCGGTTTCTAGGGCTTTTGTCCACGCGCCAGACTGTACCAAGCCATCGACTTCGAGTTGATAGAGTCCGGCAAATTTGCGTTGGAGTAAGAGTCTTTTTGCGGGTGAGGAGTCTAACATCAACTGCTCTAACATGGTTGTGGCAGTATTGAGATATTCCTCAGCCTCGGCATCTCCCAAGCTGCGACAGACGGTGACTAAGCCTTGTAAGACTTTGAGATGCACTTCTGGAATATTGGGTTCTTTGAAGTATTCGCGGGCGGCTAGATAGCTGGCTTTGGCTTTCTGGAAATACTCGAAGTAGGTTGCGGTTTGTTTGCCATATCGGTAATGAGCCTCGCCTTTTTGTTTATGTAATTGACCATAAGCAAGGCGATAATCGCGGTTGCTGTCCAGGTACTTTTCTAAGCCGTCATCCCAGTTTTGAATCGCTTTTTCATAGGGTCCTGTGCTGAAAAATGACCAACCTCGATTTGCCCAAGCCATCCAGAATTGATCGCTAGTAATCTGCAGCGCCCGGTTGTAGGCGGCGATCGCTTCTTCGTTGCGTCCTAACTCTCCGAGTGCATTGCCCAGTCCATTCCAGGCAAAGTCAAAGTTGGGTTGAATCTGCAGCGCCCGGTTGTAGGCGGCGATCGCTTCTTCGTAGCGTCCTAACTCTCCGAGTGTAGCGCCCAGTCCATTCCAGGCAATGTGGTCGTTGGGTTGAATCTGCAGCGCCCGGTTGTAGGCGGCGATCGCTTCTTCGTAGCGTCCTAAATCTCCGAGTGTAGCGCCCAGTCCATTCCAGGCGCTGTGGTCGTTGGGTTGAATCTCCAGCGCCCGGTTGTAGGCGGCGATCGCTTCTTCGTAGCGTCCTAAATCTCTGAGTGTAGCGCCCAGTCCATTCCAGGCGCTGTGGTCGTTGGGTTGAATCTCCAGCGCCCGGTTGTAGGCGGCGATCGCTTCTTCGTAGCGTCCTAAATCTCTGAGTGTAGCGCCCAGTCCATTCCAGGCGCTGTGGTCGTTGGGTTGAATCTCCAGCGCCCGGTTGTAGGCGGCGATCGCTTCTTCGTAGCGTCCTAAATCTCCGAGTGCATTGCCCAGTCCATTCCAGGGAATGTGGTCGTTAGGTTGAATCTCCAGCGCCCGGTTGTAGGCGGCGATCGCTTCTTCGTAGCGTCCTAAATCGTTGAGTGCATTGCCCAGTCCATTCCAGGGAATGTGGTCGTTAGGTTGAATCTCCAGCGCCCGGTTGTAGGCGGCGATCGCTTCTTCTCTTCGCCCTATGTTACCCAACGCCACACCCCGGTTAAACCAAGCTTCGTGCAAGTCGGGTTTGATTTCAAGGGCTTTGTCGTAAGAGGCGATCGCACCTAAAAAATTGCCTCTCATGTATTGCTCATTCCCTCGATCAAACCAAAAGCTAGAATCGGAAGTTACAGGTTGGGGATTTATGTGGCGTTGTACCTTATTTGAAGCTGAAGGACTTGTCGAGAATGTGTCCGTAAAATTAGGTAATTTATTTATAGCTCTATTTGAAGCTGAAGGGCTTGTCGAGAATGTGTCCGTAAAATTAGGTAATTTATTTATAGCTTTTTCAAACAGAGCTAAACCTTCCTCTAAACTGCCTGCTTTAATTTTTTCTAGAGATCGATCAAATAAAGTTCCTCCTTCTCCAGCAATCTCTGGAGGCTGTCCAGTTAAACCGATCTCTGGGGGAGGCAAGTCTTGCTCAGATATTTCCCTGTTCTGGCTAGAGCTATCTCGATCGCTTAAGGGGTTATCATCAATACCTGAATGAGTAATAAGTTGATTCCTCTGTAGCTGTTCCTCTAACCGTTTGGCGATTTCTCCTGCAACTTGCGATAATTCCCCAAGATTCAAATTCGCCAACAACAGCAAGCGCCTTGCGAGTTGTTCGTGCAAAGTCGGTGACTCCTGCAACTTTGCGCCAAAACTCTGCAACCAAGAAACTAAATCTGTCTCTTTGAAACCTTTATTCTTCAGATTTTTCCCAATTAAAAAGCCCTGAACCTGTCCCCGGTTCCAGCCTTGGCTAACTCCCTCCAGCAGTTCTAGGAATATCGCCTCATATTCCGCATCCGTTAGCTTTGCAACAGGTGGCGGGGGTGGCACATCTGGGGGAGATGTTGATGAGTTGCCAAATACTCTTTGCCAAAGCTGCTTCAACCACTGCCAAATATTGCGTAGCATGGGCCACTCTTCCCCTCAGTGCTACCTCTGATTTTAGACGAGGTTTGAGAAATCCAGCCCTCATCCCCCAGCCCCTTCTCCCGCAGGAGAAGGGGAGCAAGACTCCGGTTCCCTTTCCCGTGGGAGAGAGTCTGGATATTGAATCAACCGACTACTGCAATACTTGAAGTCAGTCTCCGGTTCCCTCTCGGTGTGGGAGAGGGTGAGGGTGAGGGCGATTCTACACTTCTGGATCGATACCCAAATCCCTTAACCTTGCAGCCAACTGAGCGGCCTTTGCTTCCGCTTGTTCGGCGCGTTGGCGTTCCACCTCAGCGCGTTCGTGGCCGGTTAATAACAGATTTCCCCGATCGTCCCACCACCGCAACCAAAGCTGAGATTGATTGAAATAACTGCCTTCCCAAACCCCCAACTCTACGCCTAGAGGCGAAATGGGATAACGGCCTTGGGAATTGGATTCTAACTTCTGGTAAGCAAAATCCTGTAAATGATAAACCTCTAACTGACCGCTTCTAATCTCATAAATCCCATAGTAGGGAATGCGGATAATTTGCTCGTAAACCCAAAACTTCCCCGGTTTTGCCCCCTGCGTTTGACTCACCCGCGATAACGGCGTGGCGTCGCGTTCCTCTTCCCCATTCCCACTGGCAAATTCCAAAGCAATCAAAGGGGCCATTAGCTCTCGCCAGAGAACGTAGGAACGGCGAATTTCACCATTCACGAGGGGGGGGACGTTGGGGACATAAAACCAATCTGGAGCCTCTGCACCCCGCTCTGGGGGTTCCGTTTCCCGCCAATAGATCCCGCAATCTTGCCCAATGGCATATTGCCCATCGGCATGAAGCTGTTGCAAAAGCGGGCCGAGGGAGTCCGTTAAAATCAGACTTTGGGGATGGTTCTGAAAGTTCTTCACAAACGTACCATCGGACTCTGGAAGCTGCGTATGGTCAGGAAAAGGCGGCGGTAAGTCAATCTGGTTTGTAGCCTGAGTCATCCCAAACCCTCATGAGTATCCAACATTTGCATCTCTATCCTAACGATGGACGATATTTTAGACCTAGGTGGGGGGAAGAAGCGCGATCCGATAGACTGAATCTATGCCATTGTGGGGTAAGCACGCTTGCAGATTCGCCTTCAAACCTTTACCGTCCATAAACGCTTTGCGCTAACCATCAGCCGGGGAACCAATACCGGGAATACGAATATCTGGATTGCGATCGCCCATGAGAATATTGAAGGATGGGGCGAAGCCTCGCCTTTTGAAGTTGGGGAAGCGCAAACCACCGAAATGCTCCTCGCCGCTTTAACCGAAATTGCCCCTCGCTTAGAGCAATATAGCCCCTTAGACCGCCAGCAGATCGAGCAAGTCTGCATCGGCGCGAACCTGCCCTCCGCCGCCCGCGCCGCCATTGATATGGCCCTGTATGATTGGTTGGGGAAACGGGTGGGACTTCCCCTGTGGCAATTGTGGGGGTTATCTCGTCAATCGATTGTTCCCACTTCTGTTACGGTTGGGATTAGTTCGCCCGAAAAAGCCAGAGAGCGGGTACAGCATTGGCAAGAAGTGACTTCAGTCCGCTGTTTAAAGGTGAAATTGGGTAGCCCAGAAGGGATTGAAAGCGATCGCGCTATGCTGCAAGCTGTACGAGAGGAAGCCCCCGCTGATGCATTGATCTACGTAGATGCCAATGGGGGATGGAACCTAGACGATGCGCTGTTAATGTGTAACTGGTTGGGCGAGTTGGGAATTCGATATATCGAACAACCGTTACCCAAAGGACAAGAACAGGATTTAGAGATATTGTACGCGCGATCGCCCTTACCGATCTTTGTTGATGAAAGCTGCTTCACCAGCCAAGACATCCCCAAACTGGCCGACAAAGTACATGGCATCAATATTAAACTGATGAAAGCTGGCGGTTTAACTGAAGCCTTGCGTATGGTACACGCTGCCAAAGCTTGCGGCTTACAAATCATGTTCGGCTGTTATTCCACCTGAACTGCCCGTCGTGCCCGAGGTCGGCAACGCAGTCGGCGCGCGCAGCCTCAAGGTCGATGGCGTGCAGAAGGTGGA
>JAAHGE010000173.1 GCA_010672635.1 Desertifilum sp. SIO1I2
CGATAGGGAATGTTTTGCTGAGCTACTTCCTCAACAAGTATGGAGATGAGGTTAAAGAAAAGAAGCCAGTGCGACCTGCTGCTGCTCCTGGTGGCAACAGAAGAAACCCTCCAGCAACAGTGGGAGCGGTTGGCGAAGGAACAAGCGCCAATTTCGTTAATTTTGGTGGATGTGGATTACTTTAAGCTCTATAACGATACCTACGGGCATTTAGCAGGCGATGATGCGCTCAGACAAGTGGCGCGGGCAATTGCTCAGGCGGTTAACCAACCGGCTCATCTTGTTGCTCGTTATGGGGGAGAGGAGTTTGCTGTAATTTTACCCAATACGGATGCAGAAGAGGCGATCGCTATTACTACCGCAATTCAAGAAAATATTAGCGAGTTACAATTGCCCCATTCAACCTCTCAGGTCAGCGAATTTGTAACGCTCAGTCTTGGCACGGCGACAGTTATTCCTCAATTGGATATTTCTGCTGTGAGTTTAATTCTAGCGGCCGATCGCGGACTGTATCAAGCCAAAGCACAAGGTAAAAATCAGTTCGTACAGGTTCTCGATCATCCTTTGTCTCATCAGCGCTATTTTTAGCTATTAATCTATTTTATAAATTGAGTCAAGATCGAACTTGATTGTCTCAATGGTTCTCCTTCAAGTTCTAGAAAAAAGAATTAAGGAGATTGGAGCGGGAATCAACTTCTCGAGATTGAGATTAGGACTCAAAATAAAGCAAGATTTAGCCTAGGAACAGGAGAATTTAAGGGTATTTTCCTGGCGGGAGCCTTGGCGGCGATCGCGATCCTATTTCAACAAGCCTTAAAACTAGAACACCTCAGTCCCTTAATCTTAGTAATCTTACTGGGAAACCTGGTTCGCAATCCAATTGGAGTCTCTTTTGGTTGTCAACCCGGAATTCAATTTTGCTTGAAACGCATTCTCCGATTAGCCATTATTTTACTAGGGTTGCGTTTAAGTTTGGCGGAAGTTATCGCAATGGGGGGTAAAGGTTTAGCCATGATTGGAATAACATTAGTTAGTACCTTCTTTTTTATCTGTTGGCTGGGAAGCCGTTGTCGATTTTCCTACGCCTCCCTTTCCGCTAGAAATCGCCAGGGTTGTCCGTACCCCAGGAATGGTACAAAGTTGCACATAGGCTTTTTTACACCAGGGTAAATCGTTTAAGGCTTGCTGCGTTTCAGCTTGTGAGGATTTACGCGCACCGGCGATCTCGGTACTCTTTAGCTCATCAGCGCATGGTAAGGTTGTGCGATCGCCTCTGGTTCTGCCCGGAACATTATTCATTTTTTTCTTTGATGGGTGCTTTGAAAATCAGTTCAGATTGACCTTTTTCTGAATGAATGATGGGAAAATCGCCATCAAGTGTGGCTCAAGCAGAGAGCGGGAAACCTGCGGCGAGCAACCATCCGAAGAACAAGGCAGAACCGAGAGCATAAACCCAAGCTTGATTGAATAAACCAGCAATGAGAGAAAGAATGCCAATCAGCGGTGGAAATAAGGGCAAAAGCAGGAACATAAAGCCCAATTGTGGGAGATAGTTGAGGGTTAAAATGAATCCACCGATTAAGATGGCACTTTGGGCTAACCACCAGAGGAAGCGTTGAGCCATTCCCAGATTTTGCTGGACAATGCCGGAAGCGAGAAACCAGGGCAAGCAGGCGATCGCGATCGGCAACCACAGCCTAAACCGCATTGGAATCAGCCACCACTGGAGCCAAACTACCTGTGCCATTGCCCCAAAAGCAACCCAGAGTAGTGCAAAGAGCAGCAAGCCTAAACCCACTACCCGCCAATGCAGGCGAGGGATATGACCCAAAATCGCCAGCCACGTACATCCAGCAATCAGAAACCAGACGCCAACCGCCCCACCCACCTGAACGCCCCCTAAATTTTGCAGTTCAATCCTCTGGCTCAGAAGGATAAGTCCGCCAGTAGCGGCTATGGGTGCAGCGATTAAGCCCCCCCAACGGCGAATTTTATTGATTTTGGTCGCCAGCGGTGCCGACGCCTTCAGCAGCGGTGAAACTGCCGTTAAGCCCACCAGCCATCCAAACAGATGCAAGCCATACCAAGCCATGCGTCGATCGGCGTACTGACTTTCTTGGGGGCTGCCAAAGGTGGCATTCAGCCAGCGCAATGCCGCTTGATGGCTGGCATCGCTAAACAGGATGGTGATATGTTCTACCCCCGGTATCACCACCAATTCTCGTCCCTCACCCGTGGCTAAATTGGGGTTCTCGCCGCCTGCCTGGGTTAGCAATCGTTCGGCATTGCTGACAAATCTACCTTCGCCGCTACCCGCTTGTAATTGCAGGTTGCGCGGCGCTTCGGGCGTGACGCTAGCGCCTGTGGGGGAAATGGCAATGGTGGCGGCAAACCGATCGCGATCGCGAATGCCCTGCATCATCACCATACCGCTACCCATAGAATGGCCTAACAGGGCAAGGCGAGTGGAGTCAATTTCGGGTTGTTCTAATAGGGCTTGTAGGGCAACATCTAGATTTTGTCCTAACTCATAGCGCTGCAAGGGGTTGGCGTTCGCCCCATGTCCATCAAAGTCCCAAAGCATCACCCCATAGCCAGCGCGGGCTAAAACATGGCCGTAACCGAGCATCAGTTGTTTAGAACCTGCAAAACCGTGGGCAATGAGGACGCCGGGAACCGATTGAGCCTGTTGGGGGGCAAGATAGAGGAGGGGGAGGGTATTGTGTTGGAGCGATCGCACCTGCAACCCCGTTCTGGCAGCAGCAATTCCCCACCAAGATGCGACAATTAACAGGCTGGCTAGTACCAGGAGTGCCAACCGTTTGCGGCTTAATTTCATGACTTCCAACCAGCGGCTTTTGCGGCTAAACGATCGACAATTCCCGGCGCGATTAATTTTACCCAAGGGATGACTTTCCCTTTGGGAGTCATAATTTGTTCTCGCTTGCGCTGTTGCATTGCGCCCAAAATTTGCCGAACGCATTCTTCTACAGACATATTTCCCCGACTCTCATCGCGGGGACTGTTGCCCAAGGTTTGCCCATCCGCCCCGAAAGCGCGTTTGCGGATGTCGGTAGCAACAAATCCAGGCGAAACGACTAGTACATCAACCCCTGTTCCTTGCAATTCAATTCGCAGCGTATCGAAGAAGCCTTGCAGGGCGTGCTTGCTAGCTACATATCCGGTACGGGTGGGAACTGCGGTTTTCCCGCACAGGGAGGAGATGGCAACCAGTAAGCCTCGACTGTTTTTTAGGTAAGGTAAGGCATAGTGGGTGCAATACACCGCGCCAAGATAGTTGACTTGCATCACCTGCTCAAAGATGGAAAGGTCTGTTACCTCTTCAAAAGGGGCAAGCATGGCAATTCCAGCATTATTCACCAAGATATCAATTTGCCCAAAGGTGGCGATCGCTTTCTCAATCAGGTGCTGACAGGCTTGGGGTTGCGTGACATCGGTAGGAATTGCGATCGCCTTTCCGCCCCCTTGGTTACACTCCTGTGCAACTTCCGCTAGTGCAGTGGCATTGCGTGCTGCTAAAACAAGGTTTGCCCCCTGTTGGGCTAAACGTAAGGATAAAGTCCGCCCAATTCCTGCCGAAGCCCCCGTAATCATAATGGTTTTATTCGTGAAATGCACGGCTATCCCTCACACGCTATCCGGTTCTATCCCTAACTCTCGTAACTTTGCAGCTAACCGTTCAGCCCGTTGTCGTTCGGCTTCGGCTTGCTGCTGTGCAGCTTCGGCTTGTAGTTGTGCGGCTTCTTCAGGTAATAGAACTAAATTCCCATCCGTATCGTAGAACCTCAGCCAAATGGCAGGTTCGCGTTCTATCGTTCCTTCCCAAGTGCCTAGCCAAAAGCCCAAAGTTTCGCACCACAACCAGCCGCATTCATTCGGGGTTAATTCTTCGTAGCGCAAATTGGCACCTAAACGCCATCCTTTCAGCGAGTTGGGATCGAAGGGATGGTAAACAAAGTAATCAGGGGTGCGAAAGGTGCGTTCATAAAGTTCTTTTTTAGTAGTGACATCTACTGTGGCGGTACTGCTAGACATCAATTCCACAATGACATCGGGGTAACGTCCCTGTTCTTCCCAAACCACCCAACCTTGGCGGGTGTAGGTGCCATCAATGCCTAAAACAGCGAAAAAATCAGGTCCTCGAAAATCTCGATTTCGGGCTTGTTCGCTACTGTAGTAGATAAACATATTGCCCCCCGTAAAGAAATCATTACGATCGGCATAGGCATGAGTCAGCGAACGAATCAAGGTATTCATCGCGGTGCGGTGGCGGTGAGTTTCCAAGGGTTCTCCGTCATCGAAGATTAAGTCTGTGGGTGGCATTGGGGGTTCCCAGTCTACCGCAGGCGAAGTTTGGAGATTCTCGGCTGGAATGATTTCAGTTGACATGGTGAAGTCCCCCTACAAGTCTCTGTCCTGAGTTTATCTCAAACTCTGTTGAGTCCTTTTTAGGTCAGGTTATGCAAATATTCTGGGCAATTAGAGAAGGTTTCGATTGGATTGAGGATGGGTCTGTATCTTAAAAACGGGTAGGTTAGCGTTGAGCTTTCCCTACCCGTTAATCGATTAAAATTGCGAATTAGTTATTCGGCGCTATTTCCGAAGTAAGCATCTACCGCTTCAGCAACCAGTTGAGTCATTGATTTACCATTTTTAGCGGCGGCATCTTTTAACAGGTTGTAGGTGCGATCGCGCACGCCCACCCGATAGCGGATTTTCCCTAAACTGGTGCTATCTTTGACGGTTGTTGTCGCTTCGGTTTGGGGTTGATAGCTGGCTGCAAAGCGACGCAAGGCATCGAAACCAACTCGATGGCAAAATTCGCCAAAACTTTCGGGTTCTGCGCGTTGCAGGCTTTCCTGTTTGAAGTAGCTGAGGAGGGGTTCTAAGGTGGCTTCTAAGTCCTCACCTTTCATCTTATCTAGGTAAGGTTCTGCTAAACAGGTTTGGCTGGGGTTTCCGCCTAACCAGACTTGATAAGCATTCGGTGCTTGTCCGACAAATCCTAATTCTGCCATATACGGTCTAGCACAACCATTTGGGCAGCCAGTCATGCGGATAACGAAGTGTTCTTGGTCTAATCCTAGTTTATTGAGTAAAGCGCGGATGCGACCCAAGAAACCGGGTAAGGCGCGTTCTGATTCTGCAATGGCTAACCCGCAGGTGGGTAAGGCGGGACAAGCCATAGAATAGCGGACAAGCGGATCGATTTCGGTAGGATTAATCGTAACGCCGCGATCGCGCAATAGGCGATCGATTTCGATTTGGTCTTCGGGGGCAATTTCGTACAAAATGACGTTATGGTTCGCCGTTAGACGCATGGGGAGGTTGAAGCGTTCGATAATTTCCCGCAAGGCGCTTTTGAGTTGAAAGTTCCCTTCATCTTTGACTCGACCATTTTCAATGGAAATGCCTACAAAGAGTTTCCCGTCGCCTTGTTCGTTCCAGCCTAAATAGTCGCGATATTCAAAAGCGGGTAAAGGACGGAAAGGTTCGATGGGTTTGCCAAAATAGCGTTCGACGGTTTGGCGGAATTTATCAACGCCCCAATCGTGCAGGAGATATTTCATTCTGGCATGACGGCGTTCGGCGCGATCGCCATAATCCCGTTGCGTGGCGACAATGGCTTTCACCAGATCGTATACATCATCTTTGGCCACATAACCAATCGGATCGGCTAGACGGGCAAAGGTTTCTTCTTTATTATGGGTTCGCCCTAATCCGCCACCCGCATAGACGTTAAAGCCTTCGAGTTCGCCTGCATCGTTGAGCAGAACGACTAAGCTCAGGTCATTGGTAAACAGGTCAATGGAGTTATCGCCGGGTACCGTCACGGTAATTTTAAACTTGCGCGGCATATAGCGATCGCCATAAATGGGTTCCTCTTTGCCGTGAATTAAGGTACCGTTGCCATTACGCTCTCTAGCGGCTTTGACTTCGGGCGCTTCTTCGGCGCTGATTGCCTTTTCCCCATCTAACCAAATTTCATAATACGCGCCTGTCTGGGGCCGCAGCAGGTCGGCAATTTTATCGGCGTACTCCCAGGCATATTGGTAGTCTGGACGGGTCTTATAGGGCGCAGGCGGGGCCATGACGTTACGATTGAGGTCGCCACAAGCGCCTAACGTGGAACCCATGTTACGGACAATGGTGGCAATTGCTGCTTTCAAATTCTGCTTGAGAATTCCGTGGAGTTGAAAGCCTTGACGGGTGGTAACGCGGAGAGTCCCGTTGCCATATTGGTCGGATAAGTTATCTAACGCCAAATACAATTGAGGAGGGATAAAGCCGCCTGGATTGCGCGTCCGCAACATGAACTGGTAGTCTTTCTCTTGACCTTTAACGCGATTATCCCGGTTGTCCTGCTGATACGATCCATGAAATTTCAAGATCTGGATAGCATCGTTAGAAAAATGCGTGGTGTCTTCTAATAGCTCTGACGCGACAGGTTCGCGCAAATAGTTACTCTTTTCTTTAAGATCTTCAACTTTAGAGCGTTTTTGAGTTTCAGCAGAGGTGGTTAAGGTTGGAGCCATATGAACTACCGTACAATTACGTCCGTGAGCTATTGATTGGAGAGGGAATCCGCTTTAGCCTGAGAAAGCTTGTCAATAATACCTATAATCCGGTCGGGATTTCGGTGAATATTTCAATTTTAGCGAAAGTTGGGTACAGGGGGACGAGACTGGGACATCGCCCAAAATCATCAAGGTTTCTATTTTAAGACACTGGGAATCCCTAGGGAGGCGATCGCGCATCGCTTCCCTAGGATCGAAGCTACATTCAACAGGCGAGGAAAAAATGCCAGACTCAATCATGTATGACTATGACGCATTTGTCGTGTTAGAACCCAACCAACCCGAACAGTTTCTCAGCCCAGAAGAGTTGCTAGAAAAACTCAAAGGGGTTTTAGCCCAACAAGACAACCTACCTAGAGATTTGCAAAAATTCTCCACCTTGGACGAACAAGCCCAATATTTAATGGAAATTGCCTGCGAATTTACCATAAGTCCCGGTCATTATCTGCAATGGTATGCGGTGCGACTGGAAAAATAGACCTTTTAGGGATTCGGTGCTGTCATTAAAGCTAACTCAATGCGATCGCTCTCAGGCTGAGTAATCTCGCTTTGTATCCCAGGGCCAAAAAACTTAGTAATTTTTTCCTGCTTTTGCTGCCAATCTTCCACAGAGAAGAACGGAGAATCAAATTCAAGGATTAACGTGTAATTCCCTTGGGTTTCCGTTTCGCGAATCCCTGTCAGCACAGGACGTTCCTCATCGGTTGGACTTAAACCGAGGCGTTCGAGAGCATCGTCAAGATGCGCTGACTGTCCGTAACGGAAGCGGGTGACATCCTGGCGTAACTGGTTTTGAATCTCAGTGGCCTGTTGCTCTCGCAAAGCCAAAACCGCCTCGCTAGTCGGCTGAGTAAACGCGATAGGCTCGAGTTCAGCAGCTTTTAGGGCTAATCCACCCAACAGGATGGGAATACCATAGAAAAAGCCTGCTAAATTGAGAGTAGGGTTGTTGGTAAAGTAGGCAATTAAGCCGCCCAACGCCAAGGGGGTGCCAACGATCAGCAAGAGATTGCCTAAAGAAACTTTTCGGAGCATAGGGTTTGCGAGAGTCTATCTGTTTGGAGTTGCAGCACGTTAGATTTTATCGTCTTTGGGTTAAAGCGCGATCGCGTCAGCCTTAACTCTAAGCGTTAGAACACAATTCTGGAAGCTTTAACCCCAAACATAGGACAGCTTATCGGTTGTCCTTTTACCCATATCCCTATTCCGAAAGCAGCCAGTATGATCGAAAAAGGTACGCGCTTACTTCTGCTTCTAGCTTTAAAAGAGGGTATCCTCCATTATGATTTCAGATAAGAAACGTCCTTCTCCCCAAGCTCGCGAAATTCTTGAGCAAATTAACTCTCTCAAACGTGAGGATGAAACCCTGTACAATATCCTAGCTGTTGACGTATGGGCGCTTGCTAAAACAATGGACGAGTTTCAGCCTGGTTTCTGGACAGCCTTTATGCGAAATCGCGAGAAAGCGCTGAAGCGATTTATGGCAGAAGTGATTAAAAATAAGCCCACAGAAGCCAAGCGCCACCCATTTCTTCAATAGCGCAGGCGCACATAACTAGCGCAACCAGCTTAATGGGCTGGGATGAACTCCCCCACCGTAAGGCGGATGGGGAATTCCGCGAATGGGCTAAAGTAGAACGCAGTTACCTTGAAAAAAGTTCAACTTCACCAAGCACTGATGGATATTCAAACCATTAAAGAACGGATTGCGTTAATTGAAAGTAAGAGAGAATCTTTGGTTCAACTGCTAGAGCAACCCAATTTGGGAACTTTGAGGATTGATGTCAACCAAGCTCTAGAGGAAATGGACGATTTGATTGAAGAATTTAGACGGACATTCCCGGAAGCTAACCATAATTAAAGCTAGCGATAGGGTGAGGCTTAACCTCACCTTATTTTTTTAATCAACAACCGTAACCAACGTTCCGAGTCTCACTTGCTCGAAAAGTTCTTCTAGATCGTTTTGATGCATCCGCAAGCAACCTTCAGAGGCAGCTTGACCGATTGAACTGGGGTAAG
>JAAHGE010000174.1 GCA_010672635.1 Desertifilum sp. SIO1I2
TCCATCGGGAGCCTGAGCGCGAAACCATGAGGGAGACGAACATCGGACGTTCTACCATTGCTTATCGCGCTCAGGCTCCCGATGGAACGGTGAAGTCCCTTTTACGGCTAGCAGACGGTCAAATTATTGAGGCGGTGGGTATCCCCACGGATAAGCGTTTAACGGTGTGTGTTTCTTCTCAGGTGGGTTGTCCGATGGGGTGCGATTTCTGCGCCACGGGGAAGGGAGGGTTTAAGCGAAATCTGCAAACCCATGAAATTGTCGATCAGGTTTTGACGGTTCAAGAAGATTTTCAGCGACGGGTGAGCCATATTGTGTTTATGGGGATGGGGGAACCGCTGTTGAATGCGGATCGGGTGTTGGCGGCGATTCGCTGTTTGAACCAAGATGTGGGGATTAGCCAGCGCGCGATAACGCTCTCGACGGTGGGAATTGGCGGACGAATTCGCGATTTAGCTCAGCATCAGTTGCAAATTACGCTGGCGGTGAGTTTGCACGCTTCTAATCAAGCGCTTAGAGAACAGTTGATTCCTAGCGCGTTACGCTATCCCTTGACGGATTTACTGGCGGAATGTCGGGAGTACGTTCAACTCACGAAGCGGCGCATGACGTTTGAATATATTTTGTTGGCGGGTTTAAATGATTTACCCGAACACGCTGAGGAGTTGGCAGATCGTTTGCGCGGGTTTCAAACTCATGTGAATTTGATTCCGTATAACCCTATTGGAGAAGCGGATTATCAGCGACCTAGCCGAGAGCGCATTCAGGAATTTGTGAAGATTTTAGAAGCCCATCGGATTGCGGTCAGCGTGCGTTATTCGCGTGGTTTAGAAGCGGATGCGGCTTGCGGACAATTGCGTGCCAATCAACGTTTATAGCAAGGTGCTGAGTCCGGTTAATCTTTGAGTGCAGTTAGGGCTGCGCGCGATCGCACTTTCCCAGTTTAATAAGGGGCAAATTGAGGTTTGCCCCTTAACTCACAACGTGCATGTCATCAACAAGTTTTTCAGGGTTTCAACGGGTCAACTCCTCGATAGGAGTAGGCTTTACAGATGGACTAGCGGTGACAAAATACGCCAGGGCTATAGGCTTCTACAACTTTTCCGCTTTGAGCGCAGGTTACTAACAAATAATCGCAGCTTAAGCACTGGGTTTGGGTTTGATCGGAGTCTGCTAGATAGTTGCGTTCGGCTTGGGAGCCGCAATTGGGACAGCAAACGACTTGAGAAAGTTGCATTTTTAGATTGTTAATCTCGATTTTACTTTCAAGAACCCCGATCCGGACATTTGTGAAAAAAGAATTCGCTTTCATATTAAACTCAAGGCAATGTATCTAAAAAGTTGAGCGCTTCACGAGATAACCAGGAGATTGTAAATTAGGTTATCGGTTAGAGATATTATAATCTCCTTTTTTGGGGAGCTGGCAATCTCTCCCAAGATGGGGATCAAGGGATTTGGGGTTGATCCCTAGTGATTTTGCCCGAAAAAGGATATTCAAAGCCTGTATTTTCGATCGGCATAAAACTATCAGAATCGCGCTAAATTACTTGAATTCTTAAGAAAGCTTTTGCAAGAATTTACTTAAATTTGTTAAATTCAGGGGTAGCGATCCCCACATAGACCCTGAACATGCAGTTTTCTCTGGAGGAACTTCCTTTAGCGAACGGAAAGGGGGACGCGGCGAGGTCGGCTGCAATGGGTTGGCGAACAGACCCGATTTTACTGCTCCGCGAACAGTTCGGGGAGAGGAAGAATGACAAAATTGATACAAATTTTATCTTCAACCGTTCAGATGACGACAAATCCCCCAAACTCTGGTCGTGCGGTCGTTTGTACCAGCACTTCCTCGGATAACCTGGCGTCTGTAGACCCCTTTTTCGCCCTATCTCCGGATCTCCAAGGAATTTGGAATATCGAGGGTTATTTTGAGCAACTGAACCCGGCTTGGCAAGCGGTTCTGGGGTGGACGCCCGCCCAGTTGCAAAGCTGCCCCTATTGGGAATGGGTGCATCCTCACGATCGCGCCAACACCCGCAGCCAAGTTCAACAACTCAATGGCGATCGCCCCACCGCCACCTTTTTTAATCGCTTTCGGGCAGCGGATGGGGCCTATCAATGGCTGTGGTGGCAAGTTACCCTAGATGCGGGGAAACAACGCTGGTATGCGATCGCGCGTGATATCCACCGCACCCAACACAGCGCCCACGCCTTTGAACAAGCCGAAGCCCAATATCGCAGCATCTACGAAAACGCCGTTGAAGGCATCTTTCAAACCACCCCAGAAGGTCAATATATCAACGCCAACCCCGCCCTGGCGCGGATTTATGGCTATGACTCGGTATCGGAAATGATCGCAGCTCTCACCGATATCGAGCATCAACTTTACGTTAACCCCCAACGCCGCGCCGACTTTATCGCCCAACTGCAACAGCACGATACCCTTTCTAACTTTGAGGCCGAAATCTATCGGCGAGATCGCACCATCATCTGGATTTCCGAAAAAGCCCGCACCGTGCGCGATCGCTTTGGCAATATCCTGTACTTTGAAGGCTTTGTTGAAGACATCACCGAACGCAAACAAGCTGAAGCCACTAAACAACGCTCCGAACGCCGCTTAAAGAACCAGCAAACCGCCTTAATTCAGCTTGCCAAGTGTCCTCCCATCTATACAGGGGATCTGCAAGCAGCTTGGCGCACAATTACCGAAACGGCCTGTACGACGCTGGAAGTTGAACAAGCTAGCATCTGGCTGTATCGTCAAACCCAACTGATCTGTGTCGATTTCTACGATCGCATCAGCGGCGAACACCGCAGCCAGCAGCCACTCCCCCCCCAAGACTTTCCTGAGTATTTTCAAGCTTTAAACAGCCAGAGCGCGATCGCCTTCAACTGCGTTTCCTATCCAACCGCCAGCGCCTTATTAGGCGTTCCCATCCACTTAGGAAATCAAACCGTTGGACTATTGTGCATCGAACGTGCGGGCGCTTCCTATGAATGGCTGCTAGAAGAACAGAATTTTGCGAGTTATCTGGCGTATATGGCCTCGTTAGCAATGGAAGCGAGCGATCGCGCCGCCGCCGTCAAAGCCGCTGCCCAAAGCGCCACCGAACGCGAACAGTCTCTTTCTCTGCTACGTGCCACCTTAGAATCGACCGTAGATGGCATTGTCGCCGTGGATTTGCTTGGTAATATCCTCACCTACAATCAGAAATTTGTAGAAATGTGGAAGATGCCCCCCGCCTTACTGCAAGCATCGCAGTCGGAACGATTGGCATTTTTGCAAGATTCCCTCAACGATCCGCAAAGCTATCAAGAGCGCATTTACGAACTTGAGGCGCATCCAGAACGGGAAGCTTACGATCTGATTGAACTCAAAGATGGGCGCGTGTTTGAACGCTATTCCCTCCCCCAACGTCTTGGTGACAAAATTATTGGGCGGGTTTGGAGTTTTTGCGATATTACCGAAGGCAAAAAGATCGAACGCCTGAAGAATGAGTTTGTCTCAATGGTGAGCCACGAACTGAGAACTCCTCTAACTTCCATTCGCGGTTCTTTGAGTCTGATGATGGGGGGTGTGGTGGGCGAGTTGCCCGAACAAGTTCAAGGTTTAATTGAGATTGCCTATAAAAATAGCGAACGGCTGGTTCTGCTGATTAATGACATTCTTGATATTGAGAAGATTGAATCGGGAAAAATGGATTTTTCGCTGCAACCCTTCGATCTGGTGAGTTTGGTTGAGCAAGCCATTGAAGCCAACCGAGCTTACGGCGAACAGTTTGGGGTGAGCTTTTGTTTAGAAACAGAGGTTGAGAATATTCAGGTCAATGTTGATAGCACCCGCTTGATGCAAGTGATGGCCAATTTATTGTCTAATGCTGCCAAGTTTTCCCCGTTGAACGATCGGGTGACGGTACGAATTCAAGCCCAACCGGGGGAATGGGTGCAAGTCAGCGTTCGCGATCGCGGTGCGGGCATTCCAGAGGCGTTTCGCAGCCAAATTTTCCAAAAATTTGCCCAAGCCGACTCTTCCGACTCTCGCCAAAAAGGGGGAACGGGGTTAGGGTTAAGCATCAGTAAAGCGATTATCGAACGCTTGGGGGGAGAGATTGGTTTTGAAACCGAGGTGGATCGAGGGACGACCTTTTATTTCAATTTGCCCCAATGGCGATCGCCCGAAGCCGCACTCCCTAGCGCTGCACCCCAGCAACCTCGGATTCTCATTTGCGAAGACGATCCCGATATTGCCCACTTGCTGAGTTTAATGCTCGCCAACGGCGGCTACCACACCGATATTGCCTACAACGCCAGCCAAGCCAAGCAGCGGCTCGCTCAAACGCCTTGTCCCTATGTGGCGATGACGCTCGATCTAGCCATGCCCGATCAAGATGGGATTTCGCTGATGCGCGAATTACACGACACAATACCCCATTTAGCGATTGTGATTGTTTCAGCCAGCGCTCAACAAGGTCGCAAAGCCTTGAGTAATAGCGAATTTGCGGTGGTTGATTGGTTAGATAAACCCATCGATCGCGATCGCCTCATGGGTGCCATTAAACAGGCGGTCTTGCATTATCCGGGTTGCCGACCGAAAATTCTCCATGTGGAGGATGATTCGGATATTCTCAGAATTGTCTCAGCGATTTTGACAGAAGTTGCCGATATTATCCCGGCGCATACCTTAAGCGCGGCTCAACACTTCTTGGCGCGAGAAAGCTTTGATTTGGTCATTTTAGATATTGGACTTCCCGATGGGTATGGGTTGGAGTTGCTCCCCCAACTCAAAAGCCCGTATCCTGGAGGTCAACCGATCCCAGTTGTGATTTTCTCGGCTCAAGAGGTGAGCCGAGAGGTGAGTGCTAAAATTGCCGCCAAGCTGGTGAAGACCCGTACCTCCAATCAAGAGTTGCTCGATACAATAAAGTCGTTAGTCTCCGCTCATCATCCCTGCGGGCTTCAAACTCCTCCCTAGGAAATTCGTGCATCTGGCTCTATTCAAGATTTCGCGATGGGTCTGACCTGAAACCTGAGTGCTAAGAATCGCGATTCGACCAGAGCGATCTTCGCAGCTTGCTGTAGGCATCCCTGTGGAAATCGCCCCTTCTTTATCCTTAAATAGTTAACCTACGATCATGATCAGTTCGCCAGAGAATGTTCGGGAACAATTTGAAGCCCTCCGCCAAGCTTACGAGCAACAACTGCCCAAAAAGGTAGAAGAACTAGAACAGATTTGGCAAAAACTGCTAGAGGTCCCTTGGGATTTAGCGGAGTGGGAAATTTTCCATTGTTTGGCTCATCGCCTCGTGGGGACGAGTGCCACCTTTGGGTTTGCGGGTGTCAGCGAGATTACGTATACCTTAGAGTGTTGCCTGCGAGATGCGATCGCCACAAACCGCATCCCGTCTGCGGAGCAAAAAGCCTCAATTAAAAGCTTGCTAGAAGCCTTAAAACGCGCGGCGATCGACCCTCAGCAAGACCTCCCCAATACGCATCTAGGCGATCGCGATGAGTCTGTCCATCGAAACTTGCTTTGGCAGCCCGATCGAACGATCGAAACGCCCCATTTCTTCTCGCTACAAGAACAGAAAAAACTGATCTTTTTAGTGGAAGATGACCCCATTCTTGCTCAAGATTTAGCGCTGCAATTGAGTTTTTTTAGTTATACCGTCGAAATTTTTCGAGATTTACAAGGGTTAAGTGCGGCGATCGACCAAGCTAATCCCGCAGCGCTCGTGATGGATATTATTTTGCCAGAGGGTCAATGTGCCGGGCCAGAACTCATGCAAGCTATTCAACGCGAACGCCTGACGCCTTTACCGGTTATTTTCATTTCTGCTCGCGAGGATCTAACGGCCCGCTTGCAAGCCGTGCGGGCTGGCGGGTCTGCCTATTTTACCAAGCCTGTAGACATTGGCGGCTTAATTGACAAGCTCGATACCCTCACCGCCCATAAACCCGTCGAACCCGGACGGATTTTAATTGTGGAAGATGAGTCGATCTTAGCGACCTACTATGCTGCCGTTTTGCAACAAGCCGGGATGCTGACTGCGGTTGTCACCGATCCGATGCAGGTGATGCAGCCGCTGGTGGAGTTTAAGCCAGACTTGATTTTAATGGATATGTATATGCCCGGTTGCAGCGGTTTGGAACTGGCTTCGGTGATCCGCCAGCAGGATGCTTACGTTAGCATTCCGATCGTGTTTCTCTCGATTGAAACCAATATGGAACAGCAACTGGCGGCGATGCATTTGGGGGGCGATGAATTTTTAACCAAACCCATTGAACCCTCGCATCTGGTGGCGGAGGTGAAAAGCCGCGTGATCCGATCGCGCATTCTCAGTTCCTTTATGGTGCGCGACTCCCTGACCGGACTATTTAACCACACCAAAACGAAAGAACAACTGTACATTGAAGTCGCCCGCGCCAGACGTTCTTCAAAGCCTCTGGCCTTTGCCATGCTCGATATTGACCACTTTAAATCGATTAACGATGCCTTCGGTCACTTAATTGGCGATCGCGTTATTCGCAGTCTGTCTCGCCTGTTACAACAGCGCCTCCGCAAAACCGATGTAATTGGCCGTTATGGGGGCGAAGAATTTGCGGCGATCCTCCCCGATACCAGCGTTCAAGCAGCGGCTAAAGTCTTTGACGAAATTCGCGACGGCTTTGCCAAAGTCCGCCAACAGGCCGCAGAACACGAATTTTCCGTGACTTTTAGTTGCGGCGTGGCGGGGTTTCCAGAATATGGAGACCCCAATAGCTTGAATGAAGCCGCCGATAAAGCCATGTATGCGGCTAAACGAGGCGGTCGAAATCGAGTCAAAATTGCCCAACCGGATGAAATTTAACGGGAGATTTCCACCCATTCGCCAGTTCGCCTTCTAAAATCGATGGGAAACGATCGACCGATGTGTAATGACTATACGTTAAGCTTTGACGATGCTCTATGGACAAGTTTCTCGCCCAAAACCCACAAATGTCATTAAAAGAACAAATCCAAGCCACGGATAATATCAATATTCACATTGAAGACGACCGCACGGGCATGACCGTCGAAACCCTGAAGCGGGCCTTCATTGACAATTTGTATTACATCCAAGGTAAAAACGAGTTCCTCGCCACCCCTTACGACTATTACGTGGCACTGGCCTATACGATCCGCGATCGCCTATTGCGTCGGTGGATTGAAACCACAACGACTTATATTCAGCAGGACGTTAAAAGCGTTTATTATCTGTCGGCGGAGTTTCTCATGGGCCGCCAACTGGAAAATAACCTCCTCAACCTGGGTTTGGAAGAAAAAATTCGCCAAGCCTTAAGCGAGTTAGGGATCGATCTCGGTCAACTCACCATCCTGGAAGCCGAACCGGGGTTAGGAAATGGCGGTTTAGGACGTTTAGCAGCCTGTTTCCTTGACTCCCTGGCTACCCTAGAAATTCCGGCCGTTGGTTATGGTATTCGCTACGAATTTGGGATTTTTGACCAACGCATCGAAAACGGCGTGCAAGTCGAACATCCCGATAAGTGGTTGCGTTTTGGCAACCCTTGGGAAATTCGCCGTCCGGAACTGACGGTAGACGTCTTCTTTGGCGGTCATACGGAAGGACATCACGACCGTCACGGTCATTATCGGGTGCGCTGGGTGGCCGAGCGCAAGGTAATGGGCACGCCCTACGATACTCCCGTTCCCGGTTATAACCACAATACGGTAAATACGCTGCGCCTATGGCGGGCGGGGGCGTCTGAAGAGTTTGATTTCCAAGTCTTCAACAGTGGAGATTATGCAGGCGCGGTGACGGATAAGATTAGTTCGGAAAATATCTCTAAGGTGCTTTATCCGAACGATAATACCTCCCAAGGAAAGCAACTGCGCCTCGAACAACAGTATTTCTTCGTCAGTTGTTCGTTGCAAGATATTATTCGCAACTACCGCCGCAGTCACTCCAACTTTGATGTCTTTCCCGAAAAAGTTGCCATTCAGCTTAATGATACGCACCCGGCGATTGGGGTTGCGGAATTGATGCGATTATTGGTGGATGTCCATGAAGTGGGTTGGAACCGCGCTTGGGTGATTACTCGCGCCTGTTTTGCTTATACCAACCATACTTTACTCTCAGAAGCCTTGGAACGCTGGCCGGTGAGTTTGTTTGAACGCTTGCTACCCCGCCATTTAGAGATTATCTACGAGATTAATCATCGCTTCTTGAAAGAGGTGCGATCGCGCTATCCTCAAGATCCGCAAAAGGCCGCCCAAATGTCGATTATCGCCGAATTACCCGAAAAATCGGTTTGTATGGCGCATTTAGCCTGTGTGGGTAGCCATGCGATTAACGGGGTGGCGGCTTTGCATACGGAATTGCTTAAGCAAGATGTCTTGCAAGACTTCTATCGCTTCTGGCCGGAGAAATTCAATAATAAAACCAATGGGGTAACGCCGCGCCGTTGGTTGTTGTTGAGTAACCCTCGCCTGTGTCAGTTGATTACATCCAAAATTGGCAAAGGTTGGGTGACGGATCTCGACCAATTTAGACAGTTAGAAGCCTACGCAGACGATCCGGCATTCCGGCAGCAATGGCAAGAGATTAAACGAGCCTGCAAGCAGGATCTCGCTGATTAA
>JAAHGE010000175.1 GCA_010672635.1 Desertifilum sp. SIO1I2
TGTTCGAGAACAAGTTGTGATTGTTCCTCAAGACTCGCATTTTTGGACGCGCTCGATTATTGATAATCTACGATTAGGCAATCCTCAGATTAGTTTTGAACAAGTGGTTAAAGCTTGCTTGATTTCTCAAGCCGATTGTTTTATCCAAACCCTTCCCGATAAGTATCAGACTATTTTAGGTGAATTTGGTGCCAATCTTTCCGGAGGACAGCGCCAACGCCTAGCCATCGCCAGAGGTATTGTTACAGATCCGCCTATCCTAATTTTAGATGAAGCAACCGCCAACCTCGACCCCATTAGCGAGGCTGAAGTTTTAGAGAATTTGCTCGGACATCGCCAGGGAAAAACAACCATTTTAATTAGCCATCGCCCCAAGGTTATTAGCCGAGCAGATTGGATTATTTTTCTAGAGGAAGGACGTATTCAATGTCAAGGAACTTTAGCAGATTTACGCGAACGGTCTGGAAGTCATTTAAGTTTTATTATCCCCTAATCTGATTTAAATCTTAGTATAATCTTGAAATAAATTTGACGCTTTAGTCGTCTATTTTTGCTTGCCAAAAAGTAATAAACACCTGAAAAGCAATCGCACTACAGAGGTATAAATTCAAATCTAGATATCAGCGATATTTAATTAGTAAATGGAATAATAATCATTCCCAAAAAGTGATAGCGTAGGTTTATGGCAAAACGCCATGTTCAAATTTCTACCCAAATGGGGGTATCAATGTTTAACCTCGACATCATTCGAGCTTGGAAGGATGAGAACTACCGCGAGAGCTTAACCGAAGCGCAACGATCGCAACTGCCGGAAAATCCCGCAGGTTTGATCGAACTGACTGATGAAGATATGTCATCCGTATCGGGTGGCTGTTGCTGTGGCAGTAGTGCTTGTAGCTCGTTGGTTCATCACATGGGCGTTGCAGAATCTTCTACTCTCGCCTAAAGAAAGTAGAATGATTAGAAAAGAGCGATTGTCTTCTTTAACAAATCAGATGTGTAGAAGTCAATCTATCGTTTTCTATCTATAGCCAACTTAAATCAAGGGTGAGCTTCCCTCGCCATCAATCCTTCTCCCTATGGCAAGGGAAGTTAGAGAAGGTTCAGCTTTGATTGAGGTGAACTAGAATATTGACCTAGGAAATTAAGCGATTTCCTAGGTCAATTCAAGATATTATTGCCCAGCAATTGCGATTGTGAATAATTCTTCTGATTCTTTTCTAAATACAGCCAGTGCTGATGAATTTTTACCTCCTATTAGTCCTTGGATAACCCTAGGAGGCATTTTACAAATTGTAGCGGTTGGTGGAGCTTTCCTTCTATGCGCCGCAGTCAAATATAATGTCATTGTTAGAGTTCCTGCGGTTGTCCGACCCATAGGAGAAGTTCGTCTCGTCCAAGCTGCAACGGATGGTCGAATCGAGCAAATTCAAGTGGCTGAGAATCAGGAAGTTCTGTCTGGAGAAGTAATCGCCACGTTGGAGAATTCTCAGCTTAAAACCGAGAAAAACAAGTTGGAATCTAATATTCGCCAATCTGAACTGCAACTCGATCGACTTGCTGCCCAGATTCAGGCTTTAGATCGCCAAATTGAGGCAGAAACTGATGCGATCGCGCGAACGGTGAATATCGCTCAAGCAGAACTGACGCGCCAGCGCCGAGAGTATCAAGATCGACAACTCAACAGTAATGCTGAGGTGGCTCAAGCCCAAGCTAACTTGAGAATTGCCGAAAAAGAGTTAGAAAAAGCCAACGCCGATTTGCGTTCAACCGAAGCGAATTTAAGATCGATAGAAGCCGCCTTTAATGTCGCTCGCCTGAAGCGCGATCGCTATCAGCCCGTTGCTGAATCCGGTGCTTTATCCCAAAATCAACTGGAAGAAGCTCAACTCGCCGTTGAACAGCAAAAACAAGCTGCGATCGCTCAAAGCGCATTAATAGAAGCCCAAAAGCAAACAATTGAACGCCAAGAACAGGCTGTTGAAGCCGCCGAAGCCAGGTTGCAACAGAGCCGAACAGCGCTCAATCCCAGTCGCGCCGATGTGGAGATTGCTACAGAACGCATTGCTTCGCAACAAGCAACGGGATTAGCAACGCAGGCGCGATTCCGTCAAGAACAGGAAGTTCTGATCCAACAACAGCTCGATCTAGAACGACAGCTAGCCATAGACTTTAGCAATCTGCAACAGATAGAGTTAGATTTGCAAAAAACAGCGATTTTAGCAACAACGGACGGTACTATCTTTAATGTAGGATTACGCAATCCCGGTCAGGTTGTACGGGCAGGAGAGGCGATCGCCCAAATTGCGCCTACTCGCGCTCCCTTAACGCTCAAAGCCCGCGTCACTACTGATAAAATTGCTCAAATCCAAGTTTGCGATCGACCGCAAGTTACAGACTGTCAGCAGGGGAAAGCTCAACTGCGGATTGCGGCTTATCCTTATCCCGATTATGGGACGCTCAGGGGTGCAATCAGAGCGATCGCGCCGGATATCACTGCATCGGATGGATCGCAGAGTGCAGATACTTATGAGGTGACGATTGAGGCAGAAACGCCTTATTTGCAAAAAGGCGATCGCTTATTTCCTCTCCAACCCGGAATGGATGTTACTGCCGATCTGATTGCTAAAGAAGAGACTTTACTAACCTTTATCTTCAGAAAACTCAGACTATTGACCGACTGGTAAAGCTCCAACAGACTTTCATCAAGCGGAAGATTGCGGCGATCGCAACTCCTATGCAGGCTAGATATCCCATCTCCCGTATAGCTGTCTTTTCAGCCGCAGTTAAGGGTTGGGGAGAATGGACTGTCCATTGGTTGATGGGTTCCTCCCCCCTCTTTAGCCCTAACGCTTGATGGAGGGACGCAGGCGTTGAATGAGGGTTGGGCGTTGCGGTTGGGTGGGTGGATTCTCAGCCGGATGACGTTCTGACAGGTTCGCTTGAGCAAATTTGTCTAGGCATTCTTGGGTCGTGGTAATGGTGGCGTAAGTCATTGATTTATCCTTTATATTTCTTGACTTGACAACCATCTTAGTTTTTGTATGGGATATGTGCAAACTTTAACTCAAAAGCCTGTATTGTTCTCTATATAAAGGTTTTAGTCAAATAAACCGCTAGATATTCCTGACGAATTAGCAGGTGTGAAGTGACTCAAAATCAGTCAATATTAACTTTGCTTAACTCTTTGACGCGAGATCGCCGGGGATCGCAGGTGGTTTTGAAACGATCGCAATTGCCCGAAGAGCGCGATCGCGCCAACCCATCTCTGTATCGGTCTGAGCCAGAACCATTGCTAGAATTACGGCAAAGAGTGGCTCATAAGATAACCCGAAGAGCGATCGCTTCCCCGTTCATAAGGTGAGGCTATGAACCAGAAGCCCCTTTTGGCGCTAAACTCGCTTCAGTGTTCGCTGTTTGTTTGGGTCTATGTCTACCTCTTCTATCTTCCCTGTACCGTGGCAGATTCGGGATCGAACCTTTGAGTGGGGAAAACGTACCTATATCATGGGTATTTTGAACGTCACCCCCGATAGCTTCAGCGATGGTGGTGACTTCTATGGGATAGAAAACGCGATCGCCCAAGCCCAGACCTTAATAGATGCGGGGGTTGATATTATTGATATTGGCGGTCAATCGACCCGACCGGGTAGCGAGCAAATTTCCCTAACTGAAGAATGCGATCGCACTCTCCCGATTATCCGCGCCATCCGCAAAATCTCCGAGATTCCCATTTCCATCGATACCACCCGCGCCGCAGTTGCCCAAGCCGCAGTTGCAACTGGGGCTGATATTGTTAATGATATTTCTGGGGCAACCTTCGATGCTCAGATGCTTGCCACTGTAGCGCAACTCGGCGTTCCGGCTATCTTAATGCATATTCGCGGGACGCCCCAGACCATGCAGCGCTTAACCGATTATGATGATTTAATAGGCGAGATTGACCAGTTTTTAGCCGAACGCCTCCAAGCCTCAGAACAAGCCGGAATCGCGCGATCGCACCTCGCCATCGATCCGGGTATTGGGTTCGCCAAAACCTACCGCCAAAACCTGCAACTGTTGCGCCAGCTTCCCGCCTTCCAGCATTTCGGCGTCCCCATCTTAGTGGGCCCCTCGCGTAAAAGCTTCATCGGCCACATCCTCAACCAACCCAACCCCAAAGAACGAGTTTGGGGAACGGCTGCGGCTTGTACGAGTGCGATCGCCGGGGGTGCAGATATCCTACGGGTTCACGATGTCCCCCAAATGCGGGAAGTCAGTCGCGTCGCCGATGCTATTTATCGCGATCGCGAGGCTTAACAAATCCAATCTGGAAACGTCATCCGCAATTATGCTGAGTTAACCCCAGTTCGTGATATGAAAGACGATAGGAATGGGTAAGCTAACAGAGCAACAACTTCTGAGCGGGATGTGCCAGCGTGAGAGAAGTCCTGATACTCGAAGACAGCAACACTCAGCGAATGCTCATGGCCTATCCCCTGAGACAAGCCGGTATGCAGATATTAGAGGCAACAAACGGTCTAGAAGCCTTAGAAATTCTGAAAACCCATCACCCCGATGTCATCATCTCCGATATCGTTTGTCCGGTGATGAACGGTTATGAACTCTGTGCTTGGCTGAAACAAAACCCCAGAACGCAGCATATCCCCCTGATTTTTTGCACTGTAAAAACTGAAGAACGCGATCGCGCCTGGGGTCTGCAACAAGGCGCATCGGCTTATATCTGCAAGCCGTTTGAACTGCCAGAATTAGTCGAAACCGTCATTGAACTGATTTTACAACAGGGAAAAACCTTCACCGATCTATCCCCTGCCTACGATTGGCTAGAAATTGGCTTAATGTGGTTAGAGGAATACGAAAATCAAGATTGGGCGATCGCAGCCTTTAGCAAAGCCTTGCAACTCAACCCCAATAGTCAGCTAGCGCAACAATATCGCGATCGCGCTTTAGGCAACCTCCAAGACACCCGTTCCTGCGCCACCTGTCAGTATTATTTCGGCGGAAAACCGGGCGGAAACCTCCTCGTCTGTGCCGTTCACCCGAACGGCCCCTCCGATCCCCTGTGTCGCGACTGGGAGTCTAAATATCGGTGATGGGGGGATGGGGAGGTGGGGGGATGGGGAGGTGGGGAGGTGGGGAAACAGCAGTTTATACTGTTGTTATCACTCAGCACTCAGCACTCAGCACTCAGCACTCTTGAACCCACTCAGCACACCGCTACGCGGAAGCTAAAGCAACAGCACTTTACACTCAGCACTCTTGAACCCACTCAGCACTAAAATGCTCCCCCTTACCTGGACAGAACTGGAAAACCTTACAGACTTTCAACTTGATACCATCAATGGGCCAACTAATGCTCAGGCGCGGTTGCGGTTGTTCGATCGATCGGAATCTGACGTGCGAGTGACACTTTACCGCGATAATCATGCTTGGTGTCCCTATTGCCAAAAAGTTTGGCTGTGGCTAGAAGAAAAGCGAATTCCCTACCGGATCGAAAAAGTCACCATGTTTTGCTATGGGGAAAAAGAAAGCTGGTATAAGCGCAAAGTCCCTTCTGGGATGTTACCCGCCCTAGAGTTAGATGGGCGATTGATTACCGAAAGCGACTATATTTTACTCGCCCTAGAGCAAACCTTTGGGCCGTTAGAACAAAGCTTAGAAGATCGCACCGTTCTTTCTTTACGACGACTGGAACGCCTCTTATTCCGGGCTTGGTGTACCTGGTTGTGCTATCCCGCAGTTTCTTCGCGCCAAGAACAGCAAAACCGCGAACAGTTTATCGCAGTGGTGGCTAAAGTGGAAGAAGCCCTCGCCCAAACGCCAGGCCCTTACTTTCTGGAGAAGTTTGGCACAGTGGATGCAATCTTTACGCCCTATGTGGAACGGATGAACGCCAGTTTGTACTATTACAAAGGCTATTCCTTGCGAGAAGAAAATCCGCGCTTATCGGCTTGGTTTGATGCAATGGAAACTCGCCCCACCTACCGGGGAACGCAAAGCGACTTCCACACCCACGCCCACGACTTACCGCCCCAGATGGGAGGATGTTATGAGAATGGGGAACCCCAAATGCTGGAAAATCAGGCGCGAGTAGATAATGGGCCGTGGTTTGGGCTTCCGGATGTGAAATATCCTGAACCCGAAAATTCCCGCGAGGAGGCGTTATACCGGGTTCTGAAGCATCGCGCTAATATTATCCGAGTGAACCCAATGGATGATGCCGGGTTTGATGAAGCGTTGCGCTGTGCTTTAACGATGATGATGACAGGCGAGGTTTGCACGCCACCGCCAGAGTCGGATCTGGGTTTGCGTTATTTGCGCGATCGCATTAACGTCCCCCGCGATATGTCAATCTACGCCGCCAAGCGCCTGCGAGAAGCCCTAGAAAAGACCGCCTCCCAAGTTGGATCGCGCCAAGGTTCCCCTATCCCCCTCAAACACCGTCGAGATCAAGACCCCACCCAATTTGCTTCGGTATAGTCAACTTTCTGAGTGCTGAGTGCTGAGTGCTGAGTGCTGAGTGGGGGAAAGGAGTGCAAAGTTCCGAGTACCGAGTTCCGAGTGAGGAAAAGAGTGGAAAGTGCTGAGTGGGTTTCTAGAACAGTAGCCGATTTATCTTCATTCTCCCCATCCCCCCACCTCCCCATCTCCCCATCTCCCCATCTCCCCATCTCCCCATCTCCCCATCTCTCCACCTCCCCATCCCAACTTGTCTTACTACTCTCAACACCCCAACACCTTCCCCACGGCTTATCTCAACGATCTGCGCGGCGAGATTTTGGCTTGTTCCTATTTGGCGACTAATAACTTGAACCGAGATTTTGTAGGAACCAAAGGCTTTTCGGTGGTCTTTCAGCGTTTGGAACTCCCGCAGGTTATCCAACGCTTCCCTTTCTTTAAACCCTATCTCGATCGCGCCTTATTACCCAGTTGTAACGCCTTCTACCTTAACCCTTTGTTACTGCAAGCAGGTTCTCGCGTCGATCCACATATCGATCGCTCCTTAAGATCCTATTGCAAAACGGTTGAGCCTCCCCTGATGGTGAGCGTTTTGTATGTTCAGGTTCCCGATAACTTGCAGGGGGGAGAGTTGGTATTGCGTCGCCAAAAGCAGCAGGTGGGACAAATTAAACCGCAAGTCAATACTTTAGTCTATTTCCAAGGAGATTTAACCCATTCAGTTAACGCGGTGAAAACGCCTGGAACTCGCCTCAGTTTAGTCTGCGAACAATACAGCCTCAGCGATGAGGAGTTACAGGAAATTCCCCCTTTTACGATCGAGTCTAGAGCAAGTACAGCGAAGCCAGCGAAAGGAGGGCGTCGGTAGGGAGGATGGGGGGATGGGGAGGTGGGGAGAATGAAGATAAATCGGCTACTGTTCTAGAAACCCACTCAGCACTTTCCACTCAGCACTCAGAAACCCACTCAGCACTTTCCACTCTTTTCCTCACTCGGAACTCGGTACTCGGAACTTTGCACTCTTTTCCCCCACTCAGCACACCGCTACGCGGAAGCTAAAGCAACAACACTTTCCACTCAGCACTCAGAAACCCACTCAGGACTTTGCAGTAGATTCTACCCATTGCTGCTCAATTTTCAGGTTGCGGCTTTGCATGGCTTGCTCAAATAACTCAGTGGTTAATACCTGTTCTACAGGCCAAACTCCTGGTTTTTTGAGTTCGCCAGAGAGTAATTGTTGAGCGATGCTTCCGGTACCGTATCCGGCTGCAATGGCGGTATTTTCGTGAACTAAGGTTGAGCAGTAATCGAGTGTTTTACCGTCTTTTTGACCGGTTACTACCGAACGAATGGCAACACCGATGCCGCTAAAGCGATCGCTAACGTTAGTCATTTTATAGCTGACATTGGCTAAGAACTCGATAACACTGGGGTTTCTTAACCAACTTTCTGGCCAGCGATGAGCAACAAAGGCCGTCAGCAGGTTATAAAAGTCAGGAATCGAGCCAAACTTAGTAATTACGGTTTTGACACCGAAGGAGTCTACAAAGGTAAACGCCTCTGGCATATCAAACCAATAGACGCCTGTTTTGCCATACGGTGGGGGGAATTGAATGATTTCGCGATCGCTATAGGGCTGAATCTTCTGCCATTCTCCATCAATCCACACTTTAAACGGCTGCTGCAACCCTAAAAACGTGGTTCGCATCACCGTTAACCCCGCACCCCCAGAACCGGATACCACATAACTCAGGTGAATCTTTTCAGGCGTATCAAACTGTTCTACCCCTTGACGCACCATGCTATTGGAGATGCCGGGAAAAATGCCAGAATTAATGACCGCCGTCACACCGGCGCGTTTGGCTGGTTCTTGGAAGGCGATCGCCTTTTGGGTAAAGGAGCGATGATCGCTAACATCCACATAATTTACCCGATGTTCGATGCAAGTCTTGAGTACCCTGGCATCGCGGTAATGAAAGGGCCCCGCGCAGTGAACCACGACACTTGCTTCGGAAATCGCCTTGTCTAGCGCCTCTAAATCGGCGAGGTTAAGTAACAAGAACGAAAAACGACTATCAACCTCGTGATGAGGTAACTGTCGTCCGGTGACTAC
>JAAHGE010000176.1 GCA_010672635.1 Desertifilum sp. SIO1I2
TGAGTTGACCCCAGCCCATCACTCGCACGGGCTACCAGGGGGTGCAAAATCAACCTACTCCTCCCCCATTTTTGGCACTCATCGCTTAGATTGAAAGAGTGCTTTGTTTGTTTTTAAAAACCTTAAATCTTACCAAAATCCCCGCTTGCCGCTGGGTAAAACGGTTGCCCAGTTAATTCTAGCGACCGCAAGTTGTTCTTCAGTCACTTTTGCCCCGGTGAGGTTTGCCCCGCAAAGGTTAGCGCTGCGTAAATTCGCATTACTCAGGTGAGCGTAACTCAGATCGGCTCCTCGTAAATCTGCCCCCTCTAAGTTGGCATAGTTAAAATAAGCGCGGCTGAGATTCGCATCTCGCAAAATGGTTTGTTTTAAGCGCGCCCGACCAAAATTAGCACGATAGAGATTCGCGCCGCGAAAGTCGGTTTTGACAAATTTAGATTGGGTAAAAATTGCGTCTGCTAAATTCGCTTGTTGTAAGTTGAGGGCGCTGAGATCGTGATCGGCAAAATCTCGCCGCCCTTTGCCATAGTAAGTCAATAGATCGTCAGAATTCAGCCGCGTGGGAACCCTAGCTTTCCCGCCAGTGGTAGCTTGCGTATTGCTGCTTGTAAACGACGAGGTATTGGAGGAACTCATCGTCGAACGACGCGGATCGGCTAGAGTCCCGTTCAGTCGCTTTTGGCGATTCCGAATCACTTCCGCCATGCGTGCAGACTGGGTTAAACCTGTAGGTCCTTGGGGAACTCGGTTAGGACTCACAAAAGACTGCGGCTGTCCTCCAGAAATCGGGGCCGTTTGAGCAATCATGCCTTGGGCGAGGCTATCTAAATACGGCTCTAAATCTAATGCTCGCAGAATATCGCCGGCCGACTGGTAGCGATGTCGAACCGAGACTTCTAGCATTTTCTTTAAGACGTTGGCAAAATGTTCGCTGACTTGAACGTGATTTTGCCACATCAATTCCCCGGTGGTGGGGTCGTAGTCTAAATCCTTGGGCGATTTGGCCGTCAGTAAGTAGACGCAGGTGACGCCGACTGCATAGATATCGCTGGCATAAACTGGGCGCAGGGCCATTTGTTCTGGCGGTGCGTACCCCGGCGTTCCAATGGCATACGCAGTGAGGGCCGTCTGCTCGGAGGCGCTGGCCACAGTGGGGTTTACTTGGTCTTTAACGGCTCCAAAATCAATCAGAACAAGTTTTTTATCTTGATTGCGGCGAATCAGGTTTGCGGGTTTAATATCGCGGTGTATCACTTGCTGAGAGTGGATGTATTCCACTAAAGGCAAGAGTTCGCTTAAAAATTGCTTGACACCGGCTTCGGTAAAGGGGCCGCCGCGTTTGACTTCGCGATGGAGGGTGGAACCGCTGATGTATTCTTGAACCAGGTAAAATTCCTGTTCGGTTTCAAAGTAGTCTAAAAGCCGAGGAAGTTGGGGATGGTTGCCGATTTTACCCAGGGTCTTGGCTTCGCGGCGAAACAGTTCCCGTGCCATCTGCAAGACTTGAGGAGTCGTTGAGGCTGGGCGTAGTTGTTTAATAACGCAGTAGGGTTGTCCGGGTAGTGATTCGTCTCGCGCTAAGAAGGTCGCGCCAAATCCCCCTTGTCCTAGTGCTTGATTAACGCGATAGCGATCGCGCAGGAGTAAGGTTGTGCCACAGGCGGCGCAGACATCATTGGTTGGAGGATTTTCAGGATTCGGACAAGCCGGATTTACGCAGTAGCTCATTGAGGCTTCACTCGCTTCAACATTAACCGCCAGGATAGTGCCACCCTAGATTCATTATGTGTGTATAGACGCGAACTTACGATACAGAAGTTGTAGAAAGTTATTAAAGAGTCCTTAAAGTTACTCTCGTTTGAGATTGTGCAGGAATTTAGGGGCGTTTGCTAATGGATTGCTGTCTAGGGGCAATCCGATCGCTAGGCTGTATTATCTAAGATTCCCAAAATATATCCTCAGATCGCAATCCATTCGCAATTTGAGATTTTTCATTTGAATGGCGTCATTTACATCGTTTTTCCTCCTTGCTTGTCCTTTGGGAGAAGTCCCTAAACAAGCTCTAGATTCAAGAATTGCGCGGGTTGAACGATTGTGCAAACTCAATCCTAAAATGTTTGGCGAACTGAGGGGCTAGACCCCCTATTTATCATTGCGTAGTTTGCCAACTTTTGCCTGGGCTGACTCATTTTTCAGCGCTCAAAATCCGGAAATTTAATTTAACTATACTGCCAAACTTTGAGCGTGCGATCCTGAGAACCACTGATTAAGGTTTGTCGATCTCGACTGAAGGCGATCGCTCTGACTCCACCTCGATGTCCCGATAAGGTTTGTAATTTTTCTCCTGTTTCTAACCCCCATAGAACAATTGTTCCATCTTCACTACCACTAGCAAGCAGTTTACCATCTGAACTAATTGCTACAGCGTATACGCTGCCCTGATGACCTGTAAAGGTTTGCACCAGCCCGCCGGTTGCCGAATTCCAAAGCTTAATGCTCTGGTCGCTACAACCCACTGCAAACATTGTGGCGTCGGGATTAAACATCACACCATAGGGAGTCACCGCAGGTTCTAGCGTAAATCTGGGCTTTCCGGTTTCGAGGTGCCAAAGTTGAATGATTCCCTTGTTCGCGTCTAAGTTACTGCCAGTTAACACTAGCAGTTGTCCGTTGGGACTAAACGCGAGAGAGGAAATCTCGCAAGCCACGTAATAGTTGGTGCGGATGAGTTCCCCGCTCGTTAGATCCCAAACTTGCAGCGAACCATTTTGATCGACCGGATCGCCACCGCTACTGGCTAAGGTTTTGCCATCAGGACTGATAGCCACAATTGTAGTCCAGTCTTCAGCTTCTAGAGTACGGATCGGCTGACCTGTTGACAAATTCCAAATTTCTATATCTCCCTTGGCGCTGGCTAAAAGCTGACCGTCAGGACTGAGGGAAACGGAAGTAACGGGGGCTTCTGTGGCGTCGCTGCTGAGGGTAGATCTTAACTCGCCGGTCGTTAAATCCCATACCTTCACGACTTCATAATCGCTGGCTACTAGGGTGGTTCGATCGGCGCTGAGGTCTAAAGCGGCGATCGCGCTTTGGTTGCCACTCAGAGTCTGCACGCATTGCCAAGCATTACCCTCTGGGGAAGCGACAGGCGGGGGGATGGGAACTTCAGTAGAAACTGATACTGCGGGAGCAACAGCAGACTCCGCAAAATCCTCATCTTCATCCTCAAAGTCTGCAAACTCATCGGTTAGATCTGCATCCTGTTCTCTAGATTGGAGACTCTTAACCCGTTGCACGAGCTTACCGAGCCATTTTTCGGCCTCTTCTGGCAGTTTACTCGGCAGGGAGGGGTTTTGGAAATTCAAGCGGGCGGCGGACTCTTCGACTGATTTTTCTAAATTTGCCAGTTGCGATCGCACTCTTGCCAGATTCTCGTTCAAGGCGCTCAATTCTGGTTTTTCCACCGCACTCAATTGCTGTTGCAGTTGGTGAATGGCGTTAGACAACTGAGAAAATCGCTGTTCTAAAAAGTCTGGACTCCCGCTTGCACTCGGCTCGGTGCGAATTGCCGCTAAACTTTCAAGTTGCTGTTGCAGTTGAGCCAACCGACCTTCTAACGCCTCCCCGCTCAGAGGGGCGATCGCTGCTAATTGGGCCTGTAAGGGGGCTAAATGGCTCTTCAATGCCTCCGCAGTTAGGGGTGTGGGGGCGGCAGAAGTCAAGGCGCTTAATTGGGATTGTAAGGGGGCTAGACGGCTTTCTAAACCCTCAACCGTGAGGCTAGGAGCCGGAAGGGGTAGCGTTTCTAACTGTTGAGTGACGCTCGCCAACGAATCTACTAAATGAGCCAGTTGTGTGCCAAGCTGGCTGGTATTTTCGCGAATTGATTCGAGTTGCAACGAACTTGCTTGAACTGCTTCTACATCCAAGGAAGCCAAACGATTCTGTAAATCATTTTGCAGCGCCACGAGTTGTGAGGCTAACTGAGCTTGTCCGCTTTCCCAGGTTTCTTGGGGGAGGGTGGTTTGTTGGAGTTGCTCCTGCAAAGCGGTTTGGGTGGCTTGCAAGTTGTCAAGCTGGCGAAGAACCTGCTGCCAAGATTCCGGAGAGACTGCATCTTGGGCAAGTTGTTCTAAGTGTTGTTGCAATGGCAATTGAGCGGCTTGCAAGCTTTCTAACTGACGCAAAACGGGTTGCCAAATCTCTGGGGATGGCGAAAGCTGTTCTAAGTGTTGCTGCAATGGCAATTGAGCGGCTTGCAAGCTGGCAACTTGAGCGAGTAATTGGTCGAGTTGAGCTTGTAAGTCGGTGAGGTTCAAACTTTCTAAAGGAGCGATTCCAGCTTGCAGGCGAGTCAGCGCCTCAGTTACAGACCGTTCTAAGTTTTCTAGTCGTTCGGTGGCGGGGAGTCGATCGAGGCGCTGTAGCACATTGGCTTGGCTTTCTAAGAGATAGGCGGACTGGTTACGTAACTGAGACAGCTCGGCTTGAAGCGCTGCACTATCTACCGTTTCCAAGGTTGCAAGGCGGTTTTGCAAATTTTCCTCAGCGGCGGCGATCGCTTCATCAAGACCCGCAATTTCTGACTCCAAAGGGCTAAGATTCAATTGAGAACCCATCGCCAAAACTGCCGCACGCAACGCTTCAAAATCGTTACCAAGCTGTTGAGTGACTTGAGCCATCTCAGTTGTACTGCTTTGTAAGGCTTGTCGATCTAGCTTTTGGCGGTTCACCCAACTGAGGAGCAATGCGAGCGAAACGGGAGCCGCCACGTAAGCCACTTGGTTTAAGATGACAGTCATCACAGCCCCTACAGCGGTTGCCATAATTGCTAGGGGTTCAGCAACTTCGGTCCAACTGCGACGCTCTGACATGAAATACCTCACCTACAATATTCGTGGACAATTGAGCGGCTTACACGACCTACATCCCTAAAACCAGCCGTGCAATATTGAAGTAAATTAACACGCCAAGGACATCAACTGCCGTGGTGATAAATGGCGCAGACATCAAAGCCGGATCGAGATTGAGGGAACGGAAAATGAACGGGAGAGTAGAACCCGCCACCGAAGCCAGTACAGAAATCGCCACTAAAGAGACGCCGACAGCGATCGCCACCGATAAATTCCCTTGCAACCAATAGGCCCATAGAGTAGCAAGCGTCCCCAGCATTGTGCCTAAAATTAAACCCGCGATCCCTTCTCGAAATACGATCTGAACCGCCCCTAGGCTGCGAATTTCATCGGTATGCAACCCCCGGATCACCACTGTAGACGACTGAGCGCCCACATTCCCTCCCGTTCCTACTAGCAAGGGAATAAACGCAGCCAGCACGGCCAAACGACTTAAGAGGGATTCTTGAGATTTAATAATACTTCCGGTAACAGTATTGGTGAGTAATAAGACGAGCAACCAAACCACGCGGCGACGAGCCACCGTGACAAGATTGGTCTGAAAATAATTGTCTCCATCCGCTTGTACCCCAGCAAGGGCATAAATATCTTCGGTTGCTTCTTGTTCGATAATATCGATCACATCATCAACTGTAATGATTCCCACAAGTCGCTGTTCGCGATCGACCACTGGAACCGCTAAGAAATCATAGCGCTGAATGACCCGCGCCACTTCTTCTTGATCGGTGTCGGTGTGAACAAACACCACGTCACGGATCATAATTTCCCCAGTCGTTTGGTGGGGTTGGGCGGTGACTAAATCCCGCAAGGATAAGATCCCTGTAAGCCGACGCGCGGTATCAGTAACGTAGAGATAATAAATCGTTTCAGTCACCGGAGATAGACTGCGGATGCGCTCTAGGGTTTGGGCAACTGTAAAGGTTTCTTTGAGCGCAATGTATTCCGGCGTCATGATCCGTCCGGCGGTTCCGGCTTCGTAGCCGAGAAGCAAGGCGGTGGCGCGGCGTTCTTCAGGACTGAGTTGTTCGAGGAGGCGACTCACAACTTTAGCAGGTAGTTCGTCAAACAATCTGGCGCGATCGTCAGGAGACATTTGATCGACAATATCAATGACTTCCTGACGTTTAAACTCTTCGATTAGCGCTTGCTGAATCGCCGAGTCGAGATACTCGTAGACCTCGATCGCTTCGGTTTTAGAAAGTAAGCGAAATGCGATCGCTTGCATTGCTTCGGGCAGTCCTTCAATTGCCTCCGCAATATCTGCAGACTGCACTGGTACTAGGATAGCTTTCGCTCCCCGAAAATCTCCCTCCTCTAAGAGGGATTGCAATTGAATTCGCACGAGATTCCGAAGTTCTTGGCGCGAATAATCTGGGAGGGAAGCAGGCATAGGGATAAAGTTCTCCGTCAAAGGTAGACCCTCCTCTTGCGTCTCTTATGAATTGTTGGGCAATCTGCGACTTTTTGGTTAGCGAGTTGGCTACAATGCTACATTTTGGCATTGCAGTTCCCAGCCCATAGAGCTGGAGTTGACTAAAGCTGAGGCGAGGAGCGATCGCTCTAGCTGTCCGTAAGTGTGATTATCCTCAATTAAAGTCGTAGAGAGCGCCCATCCGAACGCTACCCACCAACCATGCTAAACCATAAGCTGCCCTAATTTAGTGCTGAGTGGAAAGTGCTGAGTGCTGAGTGAGTTCTCAGTTCCGAGTTCCGAGTTCCGTAGCTTGCTTCCGCGAAGCGGTGTTCCGAGTGGGTAAGTTAGTGCTGAGTGGAAAGTGCTGTTGCGCGGTCAGGCGTGCGAAGCAATGTGCTGAGTAGGTTTTTAGAACAGTAGCCGATTTATCTTCATTCTCCCCATCCCCCCACCTCCCCACCTCCCCATCCTCTTCTTTCCCAATTCCCAACAGGGTATCCGTAAATTTGTCAATAGAATTGAAGCAAATATTAACTGTGCAAATTGCTTAATTCAGCCAATACCGAAAGGAGGGTAGGCGGATGAATCAATTTAAAACCGTTGCATTACTCAGTCTTCTTAGCGCTTTGCTGATTAGCATCAGTTATTGGGTGATTGGGGGGACAGGTGGGGTAATTTTGGGGATTGCTTTAGCTGCGATCGCCAACCTCAGTTCCTGGTACTATTCCGATCGGATTGCCCTAGCCGCCTATCGCGCTCAACCCGTCACTCCGGCCCAAGCTCCTGAATTGTATCAAATGGTGCAACGCCTGAGCCAAAAAGCAGGCTTACCCATGCCCGGAGTCTATGTGGTTCCCTCTACAGCGGCTAACGCTTTCGCCACAGGGCGAGATCCAGAACACGCGGCGGTTGCTGTCACCCAAGGGATTCTCCGCATTCTGCCAAAAGATGAACTTGAAGGGGTACTGGCTCACGAACTCAGCCATGTCGCCAACCGCGATACCCTCACGCAAGCTGTAGCGGCGACGGTTGCAGGTGCCATTTCCTTTTTAGCCCAATTTGCGAGCTATGCCATGTGGTTTGGCGGTTCGCGAGATCGAGGCAGAGGGAATCCCTTGGGATTATTGTTAACAGTAATGTTAGCGCCTGTCGCGGCTAGTGTCATTCAACTGGCGATTTCTCGAACCCGCGAATTTGCAGCCGATGCGGGGGCTGCTAAACTGACAGGGAATCCTCGCGCTTTAGCCAGCGCCCTCCAACGCTTAGAACGCAGTGCGAAGGGGATGCCAATAGAAGCGAACCCGGCTTTTGAACCGCTTTTGATTATCAATCCTCTCCAGGGCAGCTTTTTAGGGAATCTGTTTGCCACTCACCCGCCGACGCAAGCCCGAATTGAGAATTTAATTAAGCTTGAACAAGAGATGGGTCTAACCCGCAATCTGTTTTAGGTGTGTAGAGTAAGGGTAACTCTATCCAAGAGTTGCCCCGGTTGGTTGAATAGAGGAAAAGACAATGACACAAGAAAACCAAACCCCCAATGTTGAGAATACTTCAGTTCAGGTCAGTCCTCAAACAGGACAAGTGAGTGCTGAGACTGAAGCGCTAGTCAAAGAACAAATGCCCCATGAGTCTGATGATATTCAACGTCAAACGATGCAACTCGTTGAAGCGCTGAGAACGCGGGCGATGTCTGATGCCCATTCTGCGGGAGATTATACCCGCGAGCGCTATCTGGCTTTTGTTAAGGAAGCTAGGGAAAAACTGGAAAACGAGAAGTTGTTTGACCCAGAACGGATTGAATACTCAGCAAAACTGTTGCAGTATGAGGTTGAGAAAAACTGGGATTCGTTCCAAAAGCAAATTCAGGAATTGGGCGATCGCATTTCTGAAGCCGCGACAGCCGCTTGGAATGTATTAACCTCTCCTCGCGATCCCAACGCTTAAAATTAACAGCACCCCATTAAACCCGGATAGCCCTTCTTCCAAACGAAGAAGGGTTTATTGCTTTCAACGTCTTCCCTTTTCTAAGTGCTGAGTGTAAAGTGCTGTTGCTAGCTTCCGCGCAGCGGTGTGCTGAGTGAGTTCCGAGTTCCGAGTGGAGAATAGAGTGCTGAGTCTAAAGTTCCCCCCATCTCCCCATCCCCCCATCTCCCCATCCTTTTCCCCTCTCGGAACTCGGAACTCAGAACTCACTCAGCACTCAGTT
>JAAHGE010000177.1 GCA_010672635.1 Desertifilum sp. SIO1I2
AAGATAGCAAAGTTTGCAACGTGCTAACCATGCGAGAATTGCATCGTCGCTATCACGAGTCAACCGGAATTACCTTCAGTTCCCTCTATCCGGGATGCGTGGCAGAAACCCCGTTATTCCGCAACCACTACCCGCTATTCCAGAAACTCTTCCCCTTATTCCAGAAATACATTACTGGCGGATATGTTTCTCAGGAACTCGCAGGAGAACGGGTTGCGGCAGTTATTGCCGATCCAGAATATAAACAGTCTGGCGTGTACTGGAGTTGGGGAAATCGTCAGAAGAAAGAGGGCAAGTCTTTCGTTCAGAAAGTGTCTCCCCAAGCCCGCGATGATGAAAAAGCCGAACGGATGTGGGATCTCAGCGCTAAGTTGGTGCAAACCGCCTAGAGATTCAAGTGCTTTCGCTTTCGTTATCAGAAGGTTGAGAGGGAGAGGAGTTTCCTAAAAACCACCATAACTCTAGACCGATTAAGCCTAATCCTCCTAGGGTAAGACCGACTTTTAGCGGTAAGGGTTGTTCGATATAACGAAACTCTTCTCTTGTTGCTGTGTGTGGGTGGGGAGATTGAGCAACGGCGATCGCGTTGCCTCCCACCCCAAGCAAAATCCCGCCAGCAAGCAGAGTTTGGGTGATTTTTTTCATGATTGTCTCCTGATTTGAGAACAGGGAAGAGGATGGGGGGAAAAGAGTGCAAAGTTCCGAGTTCCGAACTATTGAACCCACTCAGCACTCAGCACTTAGAGAAGCACTCTAATTTGACTTTGAAATTTCGCAGGCGGAGGGCGTTGGTGACAACAGAAACGGAACTAAATGCCATTGCAATTCCCGCGAGAATGGGATTGAGCAACCATCCAGTGAAGGGGTAGAGGATACCCGCCGCGATGGGAATTCCAGCAGTGTTGTAAATGAAGGCAAAAAACAGGTTTTGACGGATATTGTTAATTGTGGCGCGGCTGAGTTTAATGGCGGTGACGATGCCTTGTAAGTCACCGGAAATTAAGGTAATGTCGCTGGCTGCGATCGCCACATCGGCTCCGGTTCCAATGGCAATTCCGATATCGGCTTGGGCTAAGGCGGGGGCGTCGTTGATGCCATCGCCTACCATTGCCACAACTTTGCCTTCCTGTTGAATGGCTTTGATGGTTTCGGCTTTGAGATCGGGGCGAACTTCGGCAAAAACGCGGGTAATTCCCACCTGGCGGGCGATGCTTTCGGCGGTGGAACGGTTATCGCCGGTGAGCATGACGACTTCTAAACCCAGTTTCTTTAAGGCTTGTACGGCTTGGGGAGAAGAGGGTTTTAAGGCATCTGCGATCGCCAACAGTCCCTCGGCTTGTCCGTCGATGGCGATCCAAGCCGTGGATTTGCTCGCCTGTTCTAGGGCCTGTAAATGACCGCAAAGGGCGCTTGTATCGATGCCTAAATCCTCCATCCAGCGCGTGGTTCCCATTTGGACAAGGCGATCTTGGATTTGGGCTTGCACGCCTGCCCCGGCGATCGCTTCAAACTGTTGCGCCTCTGGTAAGGGGGTAGCCACCTGTTGCGCTTGGGCATAGGTGACGATGGCTTCAGCGAGGGGGTGTTCTGAGTGGCGTTCTACAGCGGCGGCGAGTTGCAGCAACTTGAGTTCGTTTCCGTCTTCGGTTCCGCGCACGGTTACAAAGTCGGTGACAACGGGTTTCCCTTGAGTGAGGGTTCCGGTTTTATCCAAAACGAGGGTTTGGATTTTGTGCGCCAGTTCTAGGCTTTCTCCGCCTTGAATTAAAATCCCATGTTCTGCCCCAATTCCGGTTCCTACCATAATTGAAGTTGGCGTTGCCAGTCCTAAAGCACAGGGACAGGCAATAATTAAGACGCCGATGGTGGTCATTAGGGAAATGGTGAGATTTCCGGTAAAGTTGAACCAAATTAAGAAGGTGAGAATGGCGATCGCAATTACCGACGGTGCAAACCAACCTGTAATGCGATCGGCTAACCTTTGTACGGGGGCTTTGCTGCTTTGGGCTTGTTGCACTAACCGGACAATCTGCGCTAAGACGGTATCTTTCCCCACCCGCAACGCTTTTAATTTAAAGCTTCCCGTCTTATTAAGGGTTGCCCCGATCGCTTCATCACCCGGTTTTTTCTGAATGGGGATGCTTTCTCCCGTCACCATCGATTCATCAACGGTGGAACTCCCTTCTACAATCGTGCCATCGACGGGAATTTTTTCGCCGGGACGAACTAAGACAATATCTCCGACTTTAACTTGAGCAATGGGAATATCAATTTCTTGATGGTGACGAATGACGCGGGCGGTTTTGGCTTGCAACCCCACAAGAGCGCGAATGGCTGCGGAGGTTTGTTTTTTCGCCCTAGCTTCAAAATAATTCCCTAACAGAATCATGCCGATAATGACGGCGGCTACTTCATAGTACACATCGGCAGTTAAGCCTTGAGCCAGCAAAATCTGGGGGAAAAAGGTCGCAAATAAAGAATAAAGATAAGCGGCTCCCGTACCCACGGCGATTAAGGTATTCATATTCGCCGTACGATGTTGAAGTGCTTTCCAGGCTCCGACAAAAAAGAGGCTGCCACACCAAAACATCACGGGCGTGGTTAGCACCAGTTGCAATAGGGGATGATGCAACCACATGGGTATCCAGGGAATTTCTAACCCAGTCATCATCGGGAGTCCCCCGAAAATCAAAATTGCGCTAACGATAACGCCAACAATCGTTTTACGCTTTAAATTTTCTTGTACTGCCTGTTGGGAAGCATCCAAGTTATCTGCGGCTTCTGCTTCTAGAGGTTGGGCTTGGTACCCGGCATTGGCAACTGCTTGTTGAATCTTCTCTAAACTGGTTTTCTGAGGATTATATTCAATGGTGGCTTGTTCTGCGGCAAAGTTGACTTGACAAGCCCGAACGCCAGAGACATTTTGAATGGCTTTTTCGACGGCGCTGGCACATGAGGCGCACATCATCCCGTGTAGCTGGAGTTGGGTGGTTTCCACGGTTCGCTAAACCTCTTGCTTGAAAGTCTGCTTTACTTGCCAGCGTACAGTCTCCAGTTCGCTGGAGAGTCAAGAGAGAAAGCTGAGGAAGTTGTTAAGGATTCAAAAATAGTTGGCAATTCTACTTCGGTTTATCGAAATCTCTTGCAAAATAGTATTTATGCTCAACCTTCATCTCCTCTCGGAATTTTCTAGGGAACACTGCGTTGCCATCTGCGCGTTTTTAGTCCCTGCCAATCTAATCGCTACGATTGTTACGCTCGCTGTTGTGTTTTTTGGTCGTTCCCAAAAGCAAATTGGGACAGCCGCTAGTGTCGCGAGTGTCCCAGCGATCGCAATGTTCTTTCATGTCCTCAGTTGGTTTGCAGTTGGGGTCGTGATGGCTCCTACCTATATTCTGTTTACCTTGGGAACCGTCTGCTTGCTCATTAATGGTTGGGCAATAGTCCATTCACTGAGCTTGCAACAGTTGATGAGGGCGATCGCGCAAAGGCTGAAGCGAACCCTGAAACTTGCCTAAACAGGGCGCTATCATACAAAAGAAGATGCCCATTAAACTCCATGCTCGCGTCAACTCAACCCCTGTTACTGATTGGTCAAGTCGCGAATCAAAGCGGAATTCCGATTAAAACCATTCGATACTACGAGGAACTCGGCTTAATTCGCGCCGACGATCGCACCGAAGGTGGATTTCGCCAGTTTTCTTCCCAGGTGATGGTGCGCCTTGCCTTCATTAAACGGGCGCAAGGTTTAGGGTTAAGTTTAAGCGAGATCAAACAATGTCTGGAAGTTTACGATCGCGGCGAGTTGCCTTGCGGTGAAGTTCGGCACCAGCTTGAAGAGAAAGTTGCAGAAATCGATCGAAAAATTGAGCAGCTTCTGACGCTCAAACAAGAGTTACAGCAACTGCTCAATCATTGGGAACCTTCAGAGAATACGACTTGGGGCGATCGCCACACCCCTATCTGCCCCATTATTCAACACGAATCAACTACAGGGGCCTAAATTGGTGCCGCGACTGCTCGTCGTACCGTTCGTCACCCATCCCCGCACGGGTGAAGAAATTTCAACCCAAACGCGATTTCCATCACCTCTGGTATCGGGAAGAACGCGCTCATTACCCGTTACCCGTACCCGTTGTTGGAACGTCACGCTACCCACTTGCTCGCCGTTGGGAGTGCGCTGGATAACTAACCCCTCTCGCCACACCACCTGCCGACAAAGGTTTGGGGCCGGAACCGGACGAGGAGTTGCGGGAGGTCGAGCCACAACGGTACCGCAGGGCGCGAGGTTGCTTCCCCCGCCTTCTAATCCGCTTGTCACCCAACCGCGAATGGGTGAAGAAATTTCCGCCCACAAACGATTAGCATTGCGATCGCTATCAAAGGTCGCTTGCTGGTTGCCGGTGAGCGTCACCTGTTGAGCATAGGCAACGCCGCCGACGCGATCGCCGTTGGGGGCGCGCTTCACTTCCAAGCCTTCATCCCAACTCACTTGGCGGCAGGTATTGGCCGCAATGGGCGGACGAGGTTGGGGCTGGGGTTGAGGTTGAGGTTGGGGAGATGCCACAGGCTGCTCAACACAAGGTCTGAGGTCGCTCGCTTGCACAAAGCCTGTAATGGGGGAATCCACAGCGATCCAGCCATTCAACCCATTATCGGCTAACCGAACGCGCTCATCAGTTGATAAAGCGCTTAAGGGGGAATTGGTCGAGCGATCGCGATAAATAAAGATATTGCGTCTTGCTGCCCGACATTGCCCGATCGCCGTTTGGGCAATTTCCACAGGGGCGGGTACTGGGTTTGCCAATACAGGGAACTGTACCCCCAACAGCGCCAGCGCCCCTAAAGATAACCAAGATTGATGCTTGTTACTCAGCCGAATCACGCCGTAACCTCCTCACGTTTTCAGATTGCGATCTGGTGCAAATCTCACCAGCAAAGGGATAGACCCATCCCTATTAGCGACAGGGGTTCGGAGTTAGGTTAGATTCATTTCCCACAAAGCCGCTAGAAATCCAAGCGTTAACGGGGCGGCTAATTTGCAACCAAACGCGATCGCCAATGGTGCGGCGTTCTCCAGTAATGGTGACAGTTTCATTAAAACCAATTCCAGACCCGGTTACAGCACCTCCGGCTGATTGGTAAGTTCGCAAGCCATTGGCCACCGTAACGCGGCAAACCCGTCCGGCGGTGCCATCAGTGCCGCCCGGACAGTTGGTAATATTGCGGTTTGTGCCGACACCGCTCGAAATCCATCCCGCCGTCGGGCCTGTAATTTCGACCCAGGAACGTCCGGCGACGACTCGTTCTTCTGCGCTTCTTAAGGTGACTCGCTGACCTGAATTTAAGGTGCTAACGATCCGGGCGGTTTCGCTGGGGGTTGCCCGCACGTTCAAGGCCGTGGTGAGTTGGCGGCACAGGTTGGCACCGGGTTGAGGTTGAGTTCCCGCACACAGCCGCAAATCTGCGGCTTGGACAAAGCCTGCTGTGGGGGCGCTAATGGCAATCCAGCCGCCCGATCCTTGATCGGCTAGGGTGACTTGGCTATTGGCGGGAATCGCTCGCAGGCGCGTTGAGGTGGTGGAACGTTCGCTATAAATAAAGATATCGCGAGTCGCCGCGCGGCATTGACCGACCAGACCTTGAGCCAGTTGCTGTTCTGGGGGAGAAGGTTGTTGGGCGATCGCGCTTTGGGTTTGGACGAGATCGGCAGAGGCGATCGCTAAAGTGGAAAATAAAGCGAGGGTTGCCCCCCATTGACGATAGACGGACATCGGTTCGCTCCTCACAAAATGGATGCTCACTCAAAACTATCGGTTTTTCGGTTTTCAGCCAATCTATCTCTTGGAGCAGTCTAGAGTCTAGGGGCTGGTTGACTGACACTGACTACTTTCCCCTCATCCCTAACCCTTCTCCCGATGGGAGAAGGGAGCCAACAAGGGATGAGCGTTCCCTCTCGGTGTGGGAGAGGGCTAGGGGATTTCCTAGACTCTTAGGGTTTTGCGCGCTTAACGGCAGGGGTTCGGTGTCAAGTTGGTTTCGTTACCCACAAAGCCGCTAGAAACCCAGGCATTGACGGGGCGCGTAATTTGCAACCAAACGCGATCGCCAATCACGCGCCGTTCGCCGGTAATAGTGACGGTTTCGTTGAAGCCAACGCCGGGAGCAATGGCAACCCCTCCAGGCGATTGATGGGTTCGCAAGCCTAATGGATAGGTAACGCGACAAGCCCGACCTGTAGCGGGTGGAGTCCCCGAACAGTTTTCAATGTTTCTTTCTGTTCCGACCCCGCTGGAAACCCAACCGGCTGTGGGCGCGGTAATTTCGACCCAAGAACGACCGGCAACGACCCGTTCTTCTGCGGTTCTGAGGGTGACGCGCTGTCCGGCGTTGAGGGTGGTGATATAGTTGCCGGTGGCGCTAGGGGTTGCCCGCACGTTGAGGGCAACTCGCAGTTGTCGGCATAAGTCAGAGGTGGGCGGTGTGGAGCCGCATGATTTTAAGTCGGCAGCTTGAACAAACCCTGTGGCGGGCGCGCTGACTGCAATCCAACCGGCCGCCCCGTTATCGGCGAGGGTAACTTGGGCGTTGGTGGGTAAGGCGCGAATCCGGGTTGAGTTGGTAGAACGTTCGCTATAGATAAAGATATCTCGTTTGGCAGCGCGACACTGACCCACGAGGGTTTGAGCAATTAAGGTGGGATTTTCGGCTTGGGAAACTTCTAAGTCTTGAGCGATCGCAGATACAGGAATTGCAAAATCACCTGTAACTAAGGCAAGGGTTGCCAATAATGCGGTTGCTTGACCGGTCTGAAAAAGTTTATTCATACTTGAACTCCTCACGAATCGCGAAAATTTGCTCGTTTGAATCTGGTCTTCTTCTCTTTTGAAGATAACCAGAGAAGAATGGAAGCATCAATGTTATTTGAGCAAAATTTCATACAACTTACCAAAATCAAGCGAATTCGGTTTGCATTAGGGAAAAAATGCCCGCAACGGGTTTGAAAACATCGCTGTCAACGGTAAAAACGTTAAGATTTGACTAAATTTTGTCCGCGTTCAAGAAGTATTTCCGGCGATTCGTAACAGTCTAATGGATTGCAGCGCCCATTTTTACCTAGGGACATTCTATGGGTTCTAAGTTTCTTCCCTCAATAAATCCTTGAGAAACCCATCCCGGAATCGGTGAAGTCACTTCAACCCAAGTTCGTCCTTCTGAATCGATATTTGTAGCGGGGGGATTGCTGCGGAGTCTGACAATATCCCCCGGTAACAGCACGCCAATCGAACGCGCTAGCAACAGCGGTCGAACTCGCACGTTGAGACCTTCTCCGACAAATTCTGTAACTCGACGACACTGTAAGGGATTAGTAGCAACGGGTGGGTTAGGACGAACTGCATTCGGCGCGCAGGGTCTGAGCGTTGTGGCTTGCACGTAGCCTTGAATGGGAGAACGAATCATCACCCAGCCTTCAGCCCCTCCGCTGGCTAAGGTCACAGTTTCATTCGGCAGTAAACTGCGGATTCGGGTGGCATTGGTTGAGGGGCTATCATAGATAAAGGTATCTCGATTGGTCGCGCGGCATTGACCCTCTAGCGGATCGCCGCAGGGTTTGAGATCGCTGGTTTGGATAAAGCCGCTCGTGGGTTGGTCAATGGCAATCCAACCGTTTAAGCCGTTGTCCGCTAATCGGACTTGTTCATCGACTAGCAAGCTTCTGACGCGGGTCGAATTGGGCGATCGCTCGTTATAAATGAAGGTACTGCGACTCGCCGCCCGACATTGACCGACTAGGCTTGAGTTCGGTTGAGGAGATTGTGCAGTCAATGCTGCTGGTTGTTCTGGTAAACCAGCCCAGGCGGTGGATGACCCGAACGCAAAGATCGGGGAAAAACACAAAGATGCAATTCGCGAAGCGATTTGACTGTTTTGGCTCACAGGGTTCTCCTGAAAATCAATAATCTAATGGAAGCCTACACTATAGTCGGGCTAAGGAATAAGGACGATTGAGACGCTCAGAAGCACTGGGCTAGGAAAGTTCCTCCAAAACCAAGCGATAGACCAAAACGCGGTAGCCTAAAGTTGAACAAGTCATTGTTTGTGGCGTGCATCCCACCTGTTTTCAGACCATGAATGTTGTTAGGAAGCCACTCCCGTGAAGCGTCAAGCAATTTGGAACCTGTTAAAAGAAACGTTTGCTCAATGGCAAGAAGATAAAATTCCTTTGTTGGCTGCGGCTTTAGCCTACTATACGGTCTTTTCGCTGGCTCCGCTGTTGATTATTGCGATCGCGATCGCGGGGTTTGTCCTCGGTCAAGATACCGTACAAACTCAGCTTGTCGAGCAACTTCAAGACTTAATTGGTCGCGAAGGGGCACAGGCGATTCGCACGATGATTGATAATGCCTATGAGCCAACTTCTAACCTAATTGCGGCGATTATCGGAGCTATTACCCTACTGTTTGGGGCAACCACGGTATTTGCTCAACTCAAAGAAGCCTTAAACATTATTTGGAAAGTGACCCCTCAA
>JAAHGE010000178.1 GCA_010672635.1 Desertifilum sp. SIO1I2
TCGGCAATAAACTCTCGTAATTGCAGAGCGATCGCATCTGGGTACCTACTTTTTATTTGACGCTTAATTAAGCCCACCCACTCAAAAGCGATGAATCTTGTTGAATCATAAAAAACTCCCCAACGGTTTGAGCATTGGGGAGGGAAAACGCAGGTGTTTGGAAAAACGAAAGACAGAACCTAGAAGAACGTTGGCGTTATTTCAAATAGGGTGGTTGTACCGCTAATTTCGTTAGCAACAGCTAGCAGAGGATTAGCAATTGGACTATCGGAACCGGGGATAAAGATGAGTCCTTCCGGGCCTAAATCTTTGGCGGTTCCGGCGGTGGCATTGCCTGTGAAGTCGCGGTTGTTAATGTACTGGACGAACAACGGGTTAAACGGATCGGTGATATCGTAGGTCATGATGCCGCCGACTCGTTCTAAGCCGATAAAGGCAAAAGTGCGATCGCCTATAGTTCCTAAAACGACACCTTCGGGTTCGGGTCCTTTGTCATCGCTGCGGGTATCAAAGGAATTATTCTCGCTATTATTCGAGTTGAAGTAATTGGGGATGAGTCGGGCGGTTATGCGTTCAAAGGCATCGCCGCTATCGTAAACAAGCTGTAAGCCTGTAGCCGTCACTTGGAAAATAGAGAACGAACGACCCCCAAAGGCGTATAGTCGCTCGTACTGACCGTTACCATTAAGATCGCCTAATGTATTGGTTACGCGCAAACGTCCCAAGGCGCTATTGAGTTTTAAAGCTGCTGCATTGGGGAAGACTTGGGGGTTTAACGTTAATTCCCCAACGCGAACTTCTTCATTAAATCCACTGTAAGCGCGGGCATCGCCTTCGTTAGCGGTGACAATGAAAGTCTGACCATTGCGTTCGTAAACTGCGATCGCATCTGGCTGGTACATCCCAAAAATCGGCCAATTGCGGATATTAATGCCACCATTGCGATTCGCGAAGCGATCCCTGCGGGAATCGCTAGCATCTAATCCATTATTCACATTCAGGTTACGGATAATCCCTAACCCTGTGGGAATTGCCGGATTATCCCCAAAATCATTATCGTTGAGAATGGCGATTGTTCCTTCGTCAATCAGCGCCAACCCTTCCGGCTTATCGGTGAAATCGTACCCCAAAGCCGTTAAATCTGCGTAGATTTCCTTGGGAACGGGTTTAATATTCTTGGCGGTGAGTTGTGTGGGGGTGAGGCTGTCAAACGTTTCCCCAGCTTCTAAAACCGTACCCGGTAAGGTTTGGAGATTCGTTGCCTCATTAAGGTTAATCCGGAAAACCTTCTTTTGGGAAGTCTGACCAAATCCGGAGTCCCGTTCAATAACGAGGAATTGTCCATTCCCCAGCGCGACTGCATCTCCAATTTTGTCACTCGGATCGTTTGCCGCATTGCCAACATCCTCTTGAATGTATAAGTATTCGCCCGTTGTCGTTTTGGTGGCAACATCAAATTCTAAAATCCGAATCGTGGCTGTTGCTGTCGAAACAGGATTCTGTAGAGGAGATTGCATGAAGGCATAAATTTTGCCATCCTCATAGGCTACTGCTTCAAAACCGCGATTCGGTCGCCGTTTAGCATAATCAGCAGGTAAAGCGGGGGTTCCCACTTCTGAGGGCAATCCTTCCGGCACAAAACGATCGATTAATGTCCCATCTGCGGCAAAGTGATAGATTGAGGGGCGATACTCGTCCACAATCCAAAATGTCCCATCTGGGGCGATAACTACCCCTTCAGCGTCAATTCCTAGCGGATCGGGAGGAATTGGGTTTCCTTGCGGATCGACGGCGGGTAAATCTGGATCTCGATCCGGAAGATTCGGGATAACGGTTAGGGGAGTACCGTCAGGACGCTTGAGGCCAATTTGCTCGGTAATTTCAAGTTTACCGCTTGAGGTGAGTTCAAAGCGCACTAAGGAAGGTTGAAAATCGGGAATCTGGAAAATTCGATTTCCCTGTGCATTTTGGGTATTGCCCAAACCGCGATCGCTAACGGTGACAAACTTAAGATTCTGGGTGGTTGCGTCTTTGCCCTCGTAATATAATGCGCTGAAGCCGCCTAAACGGATGTCACGACCGGCAACGGTATCCAAAACGGGTAAGCTTTCCTCAGCAAAGAAATGGGTGTTTAAGGAAAGTTGGGCGCTATGGTCTTTATAACCTAGGGGGAAAATATCGGTAATCTGTCCAGTTGTCAGATCCAAACGGGCGATCGCATTATTCTCTTGGAGGGCGATCAACGCCGTTCTAGAGTCGTTGGTGACTGCAATGTACTCCGGTTCAACGTCCTGGGCTACCGTGGCATTGGAGCCGAAAATTCGCACCCCAGAGGCGATTAATTCTTGCTTGCGATCGTTAAAAGCCCGGAAATCTGCGGTTGTCACTGTCGCATTGGCAACCCCATTAGCAATCTCGATAATACTGACCGATCCTTCTGGATCGACGGTATAATCATCATTCGGTTCGCCTTCGTTTGCCACTAGCACCTTAGTGCCATCGGGCGTAAAGGTCAGCATATCCGGTAACGCGCCAACCTCAACAATCTTTAAAGCATTGCCATCCGTATCGAAAAAGACGACGCTTCCGGGTGCTTGCTTATTCTCATTTTCCACCGCAACCGCTACAATCCCATTGCTGACGGCGACGCTATTGGCAGCCCCAAAACCAGCAGCCAGTGCGGGAATATCAATCGATTGGATTAAACTGAGGTTACTGGGATTGCTAGCATCGAGAATATCCACCGTGGCGCTATTGGCATTCACCACAAACAAGCGTTGCATCACCGGATCGTAAGCGGGAATTTCCGCTGCGCCTTGGTTGTAAACGCCTGTTGCATAGGTGCCTAAAACCGAAAGTTCAATAGAATCTAGTACGGGTTCGGGTTGCGGTCTAATGGGGGGACGAACGGGAGGAACAATACTAGGAGTTGGGGTTGGTGCGGGTGTCGAAATGGGAGTCAGATTTGTGGTAAAGTCTGCTGCACTCAGTTGAGTGGCATTCACGCCTTGGAGAATGGCTAAGGTTGTGCTGCTATTGCGATCGCGAATAGCAGTTGCATTTCCCTGTTGAATAATTTCTAAATTCGCAAAACTTAAACCCCCAGCTAACCCGATTAAATCTTCCCCTGGGGTAAAGTCTGTAATCGTATTCGTCCCTTCTAAACCGGCTTGCAGAGCAAACAGATCGCGTCCTTCTCCTCCAGTTAGGGTATCATTACCGCGATCGCCATAAAGGACATCATTACCGCGATTCCCGAAGGGATCGCTTTGCGAATCGCCATAAATGCGATCGTTTCCCTTACCGCCGCGAATGACATCATTCCCTTTACCTCCATACAGGGTATCGTCGCCTAAATTCCCATTAAGCCAGTCATCCCCGGTATTCCCGAACAGCAGGTCATTATCGCGCCCACCGTAAAGGGTGTCATTATCCTTACCGCCATACAGCGTATCATTACCCTGATTGCCAAACAGCAAATCAGACCCTTGATTACCATAAATGCGATCGTCACCCTCTTGACCGAATACAGTGTCATTTCCCGGTAAGGCGAAGATTAAATCAGCCTCTGGCGTTCCCACCAGAAGATCGTTAGCCGGAGTCCCGTTAATGATTGCCATAAGTGCTATTCTCGTCACAACCAACAAGCAGCAGTTATCGACCTGCGAACTCAGCAAAAGTGCAGGTATAAAATCGCGCAATACTGCCCGCCCTAGAGTCGCACGCCAGCCTTAACGAAGGATTATTTCGCGGTTAAGGATATGTCAGAATTTTGCAAATTGCCGCTAGAAGAGGGTGGGGGAAAGAGGGGAATTGGGAGTTGGGAGTTGGGGAAGAAGGGAGTTAGGAGTTGGGAGTTAGGGGCTGGGGAAGAAGAGATAGAAAAACTTGATAACTATCAACTCAGCACTCTCTTCCCCCCACCTCCCCCTCACTCGGAACTCGGAACTCGGAACTTTGCACTCTCTTCCCCCCATCTCCCCATCCCCTCACCCTCTTCCCCACTCGGAACTCAGCACTTTACACTCAGCACTACTTTTCCCCCACCCTCTTCCCCACTCAGCACACCGCTACGCGGAAGCTAAAGCAACAGCACTTTACACTCAGCACTTCTGTTCCCCACTCGGAACTCGGAACTCGGAACTTTGCACTCCTTCTAAAATAGACCTATAGAGGTGAGTGCTAGAAACTCAGGAGGGAAGAAAGATCGAAACTATTTACGGCAACCTTCAGGGTCTAAAATCCAGCCAAATTAAGCAACTGCAACGGCTGTATCATCAGAGATTACCGGGCGATCGCATTACCACGCCAGAATTCGCCCAACGGATGGCGGCGATTAGTACCGAAATTAATCAACCCGTTTGTAGCTATATTAATCGTCGGGGTCAAGTCATTCGCGTTGGCGTGGGATCTCCCCGTCAAACCCAAATTCCCCCGCTAGAACTGCCGCGTTATGGTGCAGAACGACTTTGCGGGATTCGTTGTGTTGCGACTCAGCTTAAAATCAGTCCGCCAGGGGAAGCTGATTTAACGGCGATGGCGATTCAGCGCTTAGATGCTTTAGTGCTGCTAACTCTGTCTGGCAGCGGGTTTGAACGGCGAGGCGGCGGGGCAACGGGGTATGTTAAAGAAACCTATCTTGCCCATCTGATACCCCATCCGGAGGTCAACTGGACGATTTCTCCGCCCTATAGTCTGGATGTTTTGACCAATCAGGATTTTCTCGATTTAGTCGAGGGGCTAGAAGAGGAATTTCGCGCCCGCTATGTTGCTCAACAGGTAGACTTAGACCACGATCGCGTTTTGGTGGTTGGGTTAAAAACTGATAAGATTTCGCCGCAACGCTTTGAGGATGGCTTGCAGGAAGTTTCGCGTTTGGTGGAAACGGCGGGTGGAGATGTTTTAAAGGTAATGCGACAAAAGCGATCGCAACCGCATCCGCAAACGGTTGTCGGGGCGGGTAAGGTTCAAGAAATTGCCCTCGCCGTTCAAACTATTGGCGCGAACTTAGTCGTGTTCGATCGCGATCTGTCGCCTGCCCAAGTTCGTAATATTGAAGTGCAAACGGGCGTTCGCGTGGTCGATCGCACAGAAGTCATTTTAGACATTTTTGCCCAACGCGCTCAATCGCGGGCCGGGAAATTGCAAGTCGAACTCGCTCAACTGGAATATAGCTTACCGCGCCTTACAGGTCGAGGTCGGGCGATGTCTCGACTAGGGGGCGGGATCGGAACGCGGGGACCTGGGGAAACCAAGTTAGAAACGGAACGACGGGCAATTGGACAGCGCATTGCCCGGTTGCAACAGGAAGTGAACCAACTGCAAGCCCATCGTTCTCGCTTGCGCCAGCAACGCCAGCATCACGAAGTTCCCACGGTTGCCATTGTGGGTTATACCAATGCTGGAAAGTCAACGCTACTCAATGCGCTAACGAATGCGGAAGTCTATACAGCCGATCAACTTTTTGCAACTCTCGATCCGACAACGCGCCGCCTTATGGTTCCTCATGCTGTGAATGGGGAACCTTTAGCACTGCTGCTAACGGATACGGTTGGGTTTATTCATGAGTTGCCCCCCCCGTTGATTGATGCATTCCGGGCAACGTTGGAGGAGGTGACGGAAGCCGATGCGCTGTTACATTTGGTGGATTTGTCTCATCCGGCTTGGCAAAGTCAGATCCGTTCGGTGATGACTTTGTTATCGCAGATGCCAACGACGCCGGGGCCCGCTTTGTTAGCGTTTAATAAAATTGATTGCGTGGATGGGGATACGCTAGCCCTTGCCCAAGAGGAATATCCGCAGGCGGTATTTGTGTCGGCGGGAGAACGCTTGGGTCTGGAGACGTTACGGAGTAAGTTAGGTCAGTTGGTGAAATATGCGATCGCCTAATTGGCATCGCTATGAACATCTCAACAAAAAAATGAGGGTCGTTAGCCAATCCTAACAACCCTAAATCTATCTCTTTACTATCTTCTACTGAATGTCTTGCCAAGCATTAAGCGTTCTGCTTGCGGCGAGAAATTTTTAACATTGTGCCAAACGCTAAACCTAAACCTGCTAACACAGAGGGTTCGGGAACTTCTTTAGTGCGATCGTACTCGAATTCTTCTCCCTGATTATTACTGGTGCCAAACCCCGGATCGAAGGTGAGGGTAAACGCTTGTGCGGGTAAGGTTGCACAAACAGCAGATGCAAGACCCAGACCAGTGGCAGCGATAGTTTTAGTAAAAGAGGAGAAGCTTTTCATAACATCCGATAGCGATTGAATCTGCAAATAGCTGAGAGACTTAAGATTATCCGAATCGTTCGTCCCTCTGGTCTTCTTCTTGTCTACAGCACTACTATGCCACCCGCTTCCGGAAGGAATAAGCGATCTCGGTCAATCTTTGTTAAAAAAACACAATTTCAAAATTTTTTTGAAGTCTCAACAAACTTGTAGCGGTTAGATGTGACCTAGATCAATATATTTTCAAAATCCGTATTATTACTGTTGCTTTTTAAAGGAGTTTATGATTTTACAAAAAACTTAAAAACTGCGATCGCAACTCAAAAATTATTTCTTTTGATAGACAACAACAGTAAGTTTTAAATTCCGCATAAAAAGCCAAATAAATAATAAAAAGCCATAGCTTTAAACTAACAAGTTGCGTCAATCTCCTCAAGGGAGGTATTACCCCTCAGATTCCGAAATGGGGAAGGCGGGGGTGGCTGGAAAGAGGGGTAAGCGCAATTCCGGAACGGATCTTCTTCTCCAAGAACTCGCTCAGACATTTTAGAATTTAAGAGATTACAGGACGATCTGAGCAACTTTAAAGCATGAGCGCAAACGTTGAAATCTACACTTGGAGTCGTTGTCCTTTCTGCATCCGGGCTAAGGCCTTACTGAAGCGCAAGGACATTGACTACACCGAATACTGCATCGACGGTGACGAAGACGCACGAGACGCAATGGCACAACGGGCAAACGGACGGCGTTCTCTTCCCCAAATCTTTATTAACGATCGCCATATCGGCGGCTGCGACGATCTTCATACCCTGGATGCTCAAGGTCGTCTTGACCCGCTTTTGCAAGCGTAACCGTTCATCCGTTATGGGTCGTTTTGGCAAAATCCAAATAAAAATGAACCCAAGCTAAATGGCCCTAGACAAAGGACAACAGAATGAAATTTGCCTTTATTATCGATCCGATGCCTCGCCTCGATCCGGGTCACGATACTAGCGTGGCTTTAATGGAAGCCGCGCAACAACTTGGACATGAGGTTTGGGTTAGCGATGCTCAAAGCTTAAGCGTGGTTGAAAGTAAAGCCTGGGCGCTGTTGCAGCCGGTGGAACTCACCCCGGTTCAGCTTGTTGAGGGACGCTGGGTAGCCGCTTCACAGTGGTATCAACTCGGAGAACGCACCTTGCAACCTTTAGAAGCAATGGATGCGGTGTTTATGCGAACCGACCCGCCTGTGACAGTGCCTTATCTCTATGCCACATATATTTTGGATTATGTCGATCCAGAAAAAACCCTAGTAGTGAATGCACCGAGGGGGTTGCGGGCCGCTAATGAGAAAATGTATGCCTTGCAGTTTACCCAGGCGATACCCGAAACCCTGGTAACGGCGGATAAGCAGGTGATTCGCGATTTTCTAGACCGTCAGGGAAAGGCCATTCTCAAGCCGTTGGGAAATAAGGCGGGGGAAGGAATTTTAATGCTGGAAAAGAGCGATCGCAATTTTAACTCCCTCGTTGAACTCAGCACCCTGCAAGGACGCATCCCCGTCATGATCCAAGCCTATCTTCCTGCCGCCCAGGAAGGCGATAAGCGGATTATCGTACTCAACGGCGAACCCATCGGTGCAGTTAACCGCATTCCCACGGGGCAAGAATTTCGCGGTAACATGGCCGTTGGCGGACGGGTTGCGGAAACGGTCATTACCCAACGAGAAATGGAAATCTGCGCCCAACTTGCCCCCACCCTCCAGCGCGATGGCCTTTACTTTGTTGGGTTGGATGTAATTGGAGGTTATCTCACAGAAGTGAATGTCACCAGTCCAACCGGCATTCGCGAAATTGACCGCCTCAGCAATTTCCAGCTTGGGAAACAGGTAATTGAGTGGGTGGCGATCGCAAAGAAACGCCATTAGGGAAAGAAGGGGAGAGTTGGACCCATTTTTGGGTTAGGGATGCTCTAAGCTGCTAATCTCACTTTTCCCTCCTTCACCTATTCCTACTTGACAGTCTGTAGTCATAATGAGTACGCTTTATACTGTTGAGCTTCATAATCATTGACGTAAAGGATTTCAACCCATGCACTCTAGCCGCGAAGGACAAAAAGTTCCCAACGTCACATTTCGGACGCGCCAAGGCAGCGAGTGGAAAGACATCACAACGGATGAGATATTTGCGGGCAAAACAGTTATTGTCTTTTCTCTACCGGGTGCATTTACTCCCACCTGTTCTTCTACCCATGTTCCGGGTTATAACGAACTCGCCAAAACCTTTAAAGAAAATGGA
>JAAHGE010000179.1 GCA_010672635.1 Desertifilum sp. SIO1I2
TGTTTTCTACTAATAAAAGTAAGCGTTTATTCGCTGGAAAACCTTCTTTGTATTCTAAAATATATAAACTAATATAGAGAGGCGAATCGGATTGAGAAGAGCGTTCAATTCCTTCAATTTTAAAGCTACTGACTTGACCTCGATAAACTTGATGAAGAACTTCTTCAGAACCCGTAATTTCAGGAAAACCTGAACGGACATCTTGACCGGGAAGCACATGCTGAGGACTATCAGCAAATCGAACAATTGTAGGTGAAAATTCGACAATTTTCAATTCAGAATTAAGAATTAAGTATTCCATAGGTCGCGGGGCTAAAAGTTTACTAATAATAGGATTCATAGATTTGCTAGAAAATATCTATTCTCCGATGAATTTATCTTCTACCCAGAACCTCGCTTAAGAGGTTAAACAAGCGATCGCTCTTTGCTAGAATACAAAACATGCAAATCTGTGGATGAGGGACATGGGTGTACTCTCTTAAAGGATTTTGTAAAGTTTGTTGCAAACTCTCTATCCAGAAACAGAAGTGTGAGTGGTTCGATTCCAGGACTGATTCCTACGGATCGCTAGAGCCTACGGCATGGTTTCGCTAATGCGGATCGCCGATTTGCAGTTGATAAGAATCCTTAAATCATTCCAAAGCCGATTGGCAATTTCAGAAAAGATCCCAATTCTCATTTCATCATACCAAACTGGCAAAGTTTATGAATATTCCAGTGTCTCCAATTTTCACGCCACATCATATCGAATATTTAATTCTGGATGAAAGCTTGTTAATTCAATCTTTTTCTCCAGGGATTTTGTACTTAATTTCTGACGCTCAATTTTTACGTTTGAACGAAGATATCCGTCAAGATTTTCCGGAGTTGTTTGGTTTAGAGGAAACCTTAAATGCAGTTTTGGTCGGAGAGCAAGAGAGTTTCGATCTTAAAGGAATCAGTCGGATCGACGACCAGGGAGAACAGGTCTATCTCGATCTTTATGTCATGTCCTACAAGCAAGCTGGGGCAACGAATAGCTTGATTTTGTTTCTAGAAAATGTCACTGATAAAATGGCTTTGGAACAGCGACTGGTTCAAGCCACTAATGAATCCGATCTATTGCTAACTTCTCTGCGAAACTCCGAAAACTATATTCAGCAAATTATTTCTTCAATGGCAGATCCTCTGTTAATTGTCAATCGTTATGGAACCATCAAAAAAGTTAATCAGGCAACGCAAAGACTTTTAGAATACCCCGAAAAAGAACTGCTAAATTGTTCGCTGACCCAGCTTTTTGGCGAGCAAAACCTTTTATTGCAAATTATCCATCAATGCGACTATTTACAAGAAAACGAAGTTTTACAAGATATAGAAGTTGATTGTCGAACCAAAAGCGGAAAAAAGCTATCGATCGCTTTTTCCTGCTCGGTTGTGAATTCTAATACACTAGGCTCGTCCAATCTTCCTCAAAAAGATTTTATATACGTTGGACGCGATATTACCAAAAGTCAGCAAGCCCAACATCGCTTGGTATCTCAGTATACAGCCACCTGGATTTTGTCAGCAGCCACAACCGTGGAAGAAGCCATGCCCAAACTGCTACGGGCTATGTGTGAAAACCTAGAATGGGATGCAAGCGAATTCTGGCTACCGCAATATCCCACCCGCACTTCCCCCGATCTCCTTCCTTCCCTCAACTGCATGACGCGTTGGGTGGCGGCTGACCTCCCCTTAACGCAATTATCAGACATTCAACAGCAAAGCCAATTCGATCCGCCGCAGGGTCTTTTAAGCCGCTTATGGGAAACCAGCGTCCCCGAATGGATTGAGGATATTCGCAGCGAACCCCCTTCTGGCGCGATCGCCGCCGCGATCGCCGATGGGATGCAAACCGCCTTTGGGATTGCCGTACCGGCCCAAGAAATCGTTGGGATTTTAATCTTTTGGAGTCGCGATCGCCGTCCCCAAGACGATCCAGTCATCGAAACCCTGATCGCCATTACCAGCCAACTGGGGCAATTCATCCAGCGCAAGCGCACCGAAACTGCTTTAATTGAAAGCGAAGCCAACCTAGCAGAAGCCCAAGCGATCGCTCATTTAGGCAGTTGGGAACTCAATCTGGTTAACCAAAAAATGACAGGTTCGGATGAATTTTTCCGGATTTTAAGTATCGATCCGCAGATCGAGTCATTCACCTACCTCAACTTCCTGGAATATATCCATCCCGACGAACGCCAAACTTGGGCTACTTCCATCGAACGCGCGATCGCCCAGCGCAGCACCTACGAATTAGACTTTCGGATCGTTCGCACTGATGCTTCTGGCAATCGCACCACGCGCTATCTCAACAGTAGAGGTAAAACCATCTGTAACCCTCAAGGCGAACCTTTACGCCTAATTGGCACCGTCATGGACATTACCGAACGCAAGCACGCAGAAATGGCCCTGGCGTACCAGAAAAAACAAACCGAACGCCTGCTGCAAAACATTTTACCGGTACGGATTGCCGAACGCCTCAAATCTTCTTCGGGCGCGATCGCCGAAAACTTCGACGATGTTACCGTCCTGTTTGCTGATATCGTCGGCTTCACCGAACTCTCTAGCCAAATCTCGCCCGTTCAACTCGTGAGACTGCTGAACCAGATTTTCTCAAAATTTGACGCCCTCACCGAACACCATCAGCTAGAAAAGATCAAAACCATCGGCGATGCTTACATGGTCGTCGGCGGTTTACCCGTTCCCCGTGCCGATCATGCGAGCGCGATCGCCGAAATTGCCCTCGATATGTTAGAAGCCACCGCCCAATTTAACGCAGAAACCGACCAAAACTTTAGTATTCGCATCGGCATCCACACGGGTCCGGTTGTCGCAGGCGTCATTGGCACCAAAAAATTTATCTACGATCTCTGGGGCGATACCGTAAACACAGCCAGCCGCATGGAATCTCATGGAGTCGCCGGTTGCATTCAAGTCTCCTGTGCCACTTACGAACTGCTACAGGACGCTTACGAACTCACCCCGCGCGGACAAGTCTACATTAAAGGCAAAGGCGAAATGTTTACTTACTTCCTATTGGGTAAAGCGCAAATTTCCCCCTAAAAGGTATCCGGATACTCGTCGAGTCTCTAGCTCAAGATAGAATAAATCCAGCAATGGTTCTCAACATAAATTTAGGACACGATCGAAAACGCGAGGAGAACAGTCACGCATGGGCAAAATAGTTGGCATTGACCTGGGAACAACAAACTCAGTGGTAGCTGTGATGGAAGGCGGCAAGCCAGTGGTCATTGCCAATGCCGAAGGGATGCGGACAACGCCCTCAGTTGTGGGCGTTAGTAAAGATGAAGAAATCCTCGTCGGTCAAATGGCCCGCCGCCAAGCCGTCCTCAATCCCCAAAACACCTTTTACGCCGTCAAACGCTACATTGGTCGCAAATATGGCGAACTCTCTCCCGACTCCAAGCGCGTCCCCTACACGATCCGGCGCGACGAGTACAACAATGTCAAAATTAAATGTCCCCGCCTGAAAAAAGACTTTGCCCCCGAAGAGATTTCGGCGCTGATTTTGCGGAAACTCGCTGACGATGCCAGCCGTTACTTAGGACAACCCGTCACCGGGGCCGTGATTACGGTTCCCGCCTATTTTAACGACTCCCAGCGCCAAGCTACCCGCGACGCCGGACGGATCGCCGGATTAGAAGTGAAACGGATTCTCAACGAACCCACCGCCGCCTCCTTAGCCTATGGGATGGATCGCAGCCAAAGCCAGACCATTCTGGTATTTGATTTGGGGGGCGGAACCTTTGATGTGTCGATCCTCGAAGTCGGCGATGGCGTATTTGAAGTCAAAGCCACCAGCGGCGATACCCAACTGGGGGGGAATGATTTTGATAAGAAAATTGTCGATTGGCTGGCCGAACAGTTTTTAGAGACTGAAGGGGTAGACCTCAGACGCGATCGCCAAGCCCTCCAGCGCCTCACAGAAGCCGCCGAAAAAGCCAAAATTGAGCTATCTGGGGTAATGGTGACTGAAATTAACCTGCCGTTTATTACCGCCACTGAAGACGGCCCCAAACATATTGAAACCCGCTTGGAGCGATCGCAGTTTGAAAGCTTATGCGGCGACTTAATTAGCCGCTTGCGGCGTCCCGTCAAACAGGCCCTATACGATGCCGGAATGAACCCCATCCAAATCGATGAAGTCGTTCTCGTCGGCGGTTCAACGCGCATTCCCCTCGTTCAACAACTGGTTCGTTCCCTAATTGACAAAGAACCCAACCAGAACGTCAACCCCGATGAAGTTGTTGCTGTTGGGGCAGCCATCCAAGCTGGAATCCTCGCCGGGGCTGTTAAAGACATTCTGCTGCTCGATGTTACGCCTCTATCCCTGGGCCTCGAAACCGCTAGCGGCACCATGAAGAAACTCATTCCCCGCAACACCACTATCCCGGTACGGCGTTCTGACGTGTTCTCCACCTCCGAAGACAGTCAAACCGTGGTAGAAATTCATGCCCTGCAAGGGGAACGCGAAATGGCCAGCGATAATAAAAGCTTAGGACGATTTAAGCTCACCGGCATTCCTCCCGCACCCAGAGGTATCCCCCAAGTCCAAGTTGCCTTTGATATCGACGCCAACGGGATCTTACAAGTAACAGCCCTCGACCGCACCACCGGACGCGAACAAAGCATCACCATTCAAGGCGCGTCCACCCTCAGCGAAGAGGAAGTTAACCAAATGATTCGCGACGCCGAACGCTACGCCCAAGTAGACCGAGAACGCCGGGAACGGGTAGAAAAACGCAACCGCGCCGAAGCCTTAATTAACCAAGCCGAACGCCAACTGCGCGAAGCCACCCTCGACTTTGGCATTCAGTTTTCCAATCAATATCGCCGTCGCATTGACCCGCTAATTCAAGAACTGCGCGATAGTTTGCAGCGCGGCGACGATCGCGGCATTGACCAAGTGGGCGCTGACCTGCAAGATGTGTTGTATGAGTTAAATCGCGAGGTGCGCTTGCGCCTCAGCGAGGAAGATGAGGATGATTTCTTCGGCTCCATTCGTCGTACCATTACAGGAGGCGATCGCCGCGACGATCCCTATACCTCCTATCCCGCAGCCCCCCCACCTTCTCCGCCTCCGAGTCGCCGTCCCCCTCGCGATCCGCGAGATCCCTACAGTTCTCGCTCGGAACCGGCACGAGCCAGCCGGTATAGTAATTATTACCAAGATGAAGATTGGGATGATGAGGATGACGATTGGCTGTAACGTGTAAGTGCTGAGTCGGGAAGAAGTCGGAGGAAGGAGAGTGCTGAGTGGAAAGTGCTGAGTGCTGAGTGGGAAGAGAGTGTTGAGACTGAAGTTTCCCCCCACCCTCTTCTTCCCCAACCCCTAACTCCCAACTCCTAATTCCCCTCTTCCCCTATCTCCCCACCCTCTTCTAGACTCAGCACTCAGCACTCTTTGTCCCCCACCCTCTTCTAGTTTACAATTCACCTTATGCAAAACTTTCGGAACTATTACCAGATTCTGGGAGTTTCCAGAGATGCTTCCCTCGATGAAATCAAGAAAGTCTACCGTCGTTTAGCTCGGCAGTTTCACCCCGACTTAAACCCAGGAGATAAAAGCGCCGAGGAAAAATTTAAAGAGATTGGCGAAGCCTATGACGTGCTTTCCGATCCCAGCCGTCGCGCCCAGTACGATCAATTTAGTAATTATTGGGGGAAATCGGGCTTTCGGGGTCGTACTAATACCCGTCCGGCAAAGACTTGGGGGGATTCGCTGCGTGATTTGGGCAACCGCAACCGCTCAACCGAAGAGAATGTCGATTTTGCCCAATACCCTGACTTTAACAAGTTTATCGATCTGTTGCTCAATCGTCGCCGGGAAGAGCGTTCTACGGCTCCTATTGGTGCTAGAGCTAGAATTCGCGATAATTCCTACGATACCTATCGCCCTGGCAATAGCAAAACCGCCTATACCATTCCCGCGCGTTCCAGTCGGCGCGATATTGAAGCCCAGTTAACCTTGCCCCTAGAAAAGGCTTATACTGGCGGTCAAGAGCGAATTCGCTTAGAAGATGGGCGATCGCTAGAAGTGGATATGCCCCCTGGAATAGTCAGCGGTCAACGCATTCGCCTGCGGAGTCAAGGCATTGGCGGTGGCGATCTTTACCTGAAAATTACCGTAGCGCGACATCCCTTCTTTCAGCTAGAGGGCATTGATATTTACTGTCAACTTCCCCTCACCCCTAGCGAAGCCATCGTCGGCGGACAGATTGAAATTCCCACCCTCGACGGGTTAGTGAAAATGCGCGTTCCGCCACGCGTCGTCGCCGGACAGCGCCTGCGCCTCGCCAACAAAGGTTATTTAAGCGAAAATGGCGATCGCGGCGATCAAATCGTTGAAATCCAAATTGCCACCCCCAAAGATCCTAGCCCCCCAGAAATCGAACTTTACGAGAAATTACGCCAAATTGAGTCCTTTAACCCCCGCTCGGCTTTGCTGTAAACTAAGCAAATTCTTCCATCGCGGGCAATCATGGCAATCTTAACGGGAACTGAGAATGCAGATTTAATTAACGGCTTTCCGACTAACGATATCATTCAAGGTTTAGGCGGAAATGATACCCTCAGAGGATTCGATAGCGACGATATTCTCTACGGAAATCGAGATAACGACCAACTTGAAGGGGGAAATGGCAACGATACCCTCTACGGCGGCAAAGATAATGATTTCCTGAGTGGCGGAAATGGGGACGATTTCCTCAGTGGCAACAACGACAGCGATTTTCTTTTTGGCAATGAGGGTACCGATACCCTCTACGGCGGGAAAGGTAATGATTACCTGTTTGGCGGAACTGGCAGCGACTTTCTCTACGGCGACTTAGGCGATGATGTCCTCACTGGGGTCGATCCTAATAGCGCTGCACCGGGTTTGGGAGAGGTCGATATTTTAACGGGGGGTGCTGGTTCAGATCGGTTTGTCTTGGGAGATGGACAAAAGATTTATTATGACGATGGCAACACCACGGCTTTTGGCGTTGCGGTAATTACCGACTTTAATCCCGCCCAAGATAAGATCCAGCTAACGCGCGTTAACTTTGCGGCGAATATCTCCGATGGCTATATCCTCAGCGTTCAATCGATCGAAAATCTTCCCAGTACGCTGTTGTTTGTTGATAATGATGGGATTAAGGGCTTAAGCAGTGCAGATGAATTGATCGCGATCGTTCAAGGGGTCACGAATTTGCAGCTCGGTGCGTCATACTTTACGTTTATCTAAGTTAGCGATACCCGTATGCAAGACGATACTTTATCCAGAGAACGGCAATTTCACGATCGATGGGCCTCTAGTATTGAGGTGGATGGGATTCGCGTTGCCGATTATTTTGAAGCCTGTACTGCCCCAGAAAATCGTTTTATTCTCAGGAATATGGGCGATTTTCGCGGTAAGCGCTTGCTAGACTTAGGTTGCGGTGCGGGAGAAAATAGCGTCTATTTCGCCCAACGTGGTGCGAATTGCGTAGCAACCGATTATTCTCCAGGGATGGTCGAAGTGGCGCTAGAACTCGCAGAGTCCAACGGCGTCGCCATTGAAGGACAAGTGGCCAATGCAATGGCGCTCGATTTTCCAGATAATAGCTTTGATTTTGTTTACGCTTCCAATTTGTTGCATCACATCAGCGATCCTAAAATCGCCATTCGGGAGATGCATCGCGTTCTCAAGCCGGGGGGAAAAGCCTGCTTTTGGGACCCCTTAAAACACAATCCGGCGATTAATATCTATCGCCGGATGGCAACCCAGGTTAGAACTGAAGACGAGATGCCCTTAGATATTAATATTGTCAATTACGTGCGTTCTCTCTATTGCGAAACGGTTTGGGACGCTTTTTGGATCGCGACGCTTTGGATCTTTGTTCGCTTTTATTTCATCGAGAAAGTCAATCCCAATCAAGAGCGTTACTGGAAAAAAATTATTATCGAGCAGCAACGACTTCAACCCACTTATCGCCGCTTAGAGCGATGCGATAGACTGCTGAAGCAGTTACCCCTGATGAAGCGAATGGCTTGGAATTTAGCCGTTGTGGCAACTAAATAAAGATCGGCACCCTGAATCAGTAGAGGGTCAGCACGCCTACCTAACTCGGTTTGCGCGGCGTGTTGGCTTCTAGCTTAATGGCAACATCGATCAGAAAGCGAACGTGACTAATGGTTGCTGCCAAATCTCCAGATACAACTGGCCGACCATAACGCGGAAAGGTGTCGTTAGGGTGCTGCCAGCGTATCCAGAGCTGACCGTTAATCATTTTCGTGCTAATTAACCAGCCTCGGTATTGGACCGGACTTTGCGAGAGGTCAGGATTAGGGCCATTTGATGACATCTGATCTATGGGTGTCATTCTGCATTCACTCTGAGCCGACAAGGGAAACATAACTCTTCCTCAACAATCGAGTAGAAAGAGAGAAGACA